>JAFNUQ010000186.1 GCA_017383945.1 Bacteroidales bacterium
GAGTACGATAGGGAGGAGGCCCACTGGAGTGAGCACTGAATAACGGCCGCCCACATTGTCAGGAACTACAAATGTCTTGTAGCCTTCCTGAGTTGCGAGAGTCTTGAGTGCGCCCTTTGTAGCGTCAGTGATAGCTACGATGCGCTCAGCTGCCTCAGCCTTGCCGTATGTGTTCTCAATGTATTCCTTTACGATGCGGAATGCAACTGCTGGCTCTGTGGTAGTACCTGACTTTGAGATTACTACACACGCAGTGTTGCGGATCTTAGCAAGGTCCATAAGCTCAGCGAGATACTCCTCAGAGAGGTTGCTTCCTGCAAATACGATCTGAGGTGTGCCCTCCGGGCGAATGAAGCCGTGCGAAAGTGCTTCGATAGCGCAGCGCGCTCCAAGATATGAACCTCCGATGCCGATTACCACCACGAGGTCAACGCCCTTGCCTGCCCAGCTGTCGCGGATTGCTTCGCAGTCGCTGATGATAGACTCAGGGATGTCGATAGGGAGGGTCTTCCAGCCGAGGAAGTCGTTACCTGCTCCGCTCTCATTTTGCAATACATCGTAGGCCTCAAGAGCCTTCTGTACATAATTTTGATATTCGGCATTCTGTACAAAGGAATTACATCCTTCAACGTTAACTTTTACCATAGTTTTTATAGTTTTACTTAATTATTTCTAAATCACGCAAAAGTAACTATTTCTTTTCAACAATCAAACCTTACTTCCTTGGGACTTCGGTTGCCTTGTCATCTTTTTCTGCTACCTGAGCAGCCATAGTGCGATATGGGCTAGGGAACCAGTGGAAATCCTCTGCCGGTGCAGGTGTTGAAGGGTTATATCCGTTGAAATTGATGATGTTTTCTGCGATTGGCATACCCATAATCTGCATTGCGCCGACAACGCACTTGGCAAGCTCAAAGGCGCCATAATGGTTGAAGTGGGTATTGTCTGCAACATCTGCAGGCATGCCAGGGAAGTCTCCGGCCTTGTAGTGAACAAATGCGGTCTTTGACTTTTCTGGACCGAGAGCCTCGTAGAAAGCTGCTGACATCTTGTGAAGGTCAATAAATGGTACGCCCTCTCTCTTGGCTACCCACTCCATTGCCTCAGGATAGTCGAGGTGAGACTCTACGATCTTGCCGTTCTGGTCAAAATTGCGACGGTGAGTTGGGCTCACAAGCACGGTATGGCCGCCCTTTGCCTTTACCTGATCAATGAATGTCTTGAGCTGAGTTGCGAAGAAGTAGTATGCGCCACCGCCCATACGATTGTTGATCTTCTGGTCGTTATGACCAAACTCTACAAATACATAATCGCCTGGTTTGAGTACACTCAAAATCTTGTTGAGGCGGCCGGCACCGATGAATGTGTCTGTTCTTTCTCCGCTCTCTGCATAATTGGCGATAGCAACATTGGTATTCCAGAACCAAGGGAACATCTGTCCCCAGCTTGCCCATGGCTCGTTGTCCTGGTCTACGACAGTGGAGTCGCCGCAGAGGAAGATTGTTGTTGCGTTAGGAGCTGGCTCGATAGTGATGCTCTCCACTACAGGAGCGTTGCCAAGGATTTCGATGTTGAGGTATTTATCCCAATTGTATTTGCCGTTTTCTCTTGATTTGAGAGTGACGTTTACATCCTTCTTGCCTTCCTGACGGATGATTGCATCTCTTTTATTTACAACAAATTGCACTGTCTGGAATTCGCCTTTGGCGGTGTTGAGGTCGTTGACATAAAGTCTGCGGCTCTCAGATTTGATAAAAGTGTTGCCGGCCTTTTTCTTGCTGCCTATCTTGATTGTTACAAGGTAGTTGCCGTCTGGAACTTCAGTGTGCACTTCAAAGCACTCCTGATTTTTTGTGTCATAGTTGTACACGACAGGGAAGTCTGTTGCAAAAGCTTGTGTGCTAAGCAACAAAGCTGCAGCGATGGTTAGTAATGTTTTCATATTAGTGTTTAATTGAGTTATCATTGATGCGAAATTAAATATTTTTCCTAACTTTACCCAACAAATTATTAACACAAAACAACATGGCAAAAAGAGAAGCTTTCAAAATGTTCCTTAAGCCTGGTTTCGAGGATGAATACCAGCGCAGACACGCCGAGATTTGGCCTGAGCTCAAGCAGATGCTTTCAGACACAGGTGTGCGTAACTACTCAATCTATTGGGATAAGGACACCAATATCCTGTTTGCATATCAGGAAGTTGTAGGTGATAACGGTGGTTCACAGGATCAGGGCGATAACCCTATCGTTCAGAAGTGGTGGGACTATATGGCTGATATTATGGAGGTTAATCCAGACAACTCTCCAGTTTCTATTCCGCTCGATGAGCGTTGGCACATGGACTAATCCAGCACTCGTGGACTCACGCGCCTTTTAGCCACTTGGCTTCAGCGCAATAAAAAATGCACGGTTTGCCCGTGCATTTTTTTTGTCCCGCCATCCATCTTGCTCCTGCCGCTAGACGCGAAGCTTGAGGCCGGCGAGGATGGTGTCCGGGCGGAGTTCGATTATTGCTGACTCCTCGCCGGCCATACAGAACCCACATTTGGCACAGATGCCCAATTCTTCGCCATTGCACTGCGAAGCGCGAGTGCCGTCGGTATAGATGAAATTGGTCATCCAGCAGCGCATAATGAAGTCGTTGTTCCTCATCTTCTTGAGACCGCTGCGCGAATTCATAATCGGATAGCCACGCTTCTTGTAATCCAGAATCATATCGATCACCTGCTCTCTCTTGTCCTGAGGCAGCCAGAGAGCCTCGGTGCCAGGATATGGAGTATGGAAATTCAGTGAAATGCACTTGATGGCAGGGTTGGCAGCAGCAAACTCGATAGCCTCAGCCACGCCCTCATAGTTGAGCACGTTAATTGCCATATTCACAGAGAGTTTAGAGCAGCCGCAAGTGGCGATGTTCTTCTCCAGGTTGGCAAACGCACCCTTACCTCTCACGCGGTCGTGGTACTCGCCCACGCCATCCATAGACACCCACATACTATCGGCAATTGTGCCGTCAAAAGGCTTCTGCGCATTGGTAGTGATAGTGCAAGAAAAGAAACCTATCTCGCGTGCGAGCTTGCAAAGGTCGTTGACCGTCTTGTCACCGTCTTTCCAGAGAAATGGCTCGCCACCCTCAAAATCTACAAAGCGCGATCCGAGCCCGTAGCAATACTCAAGCTCCTCGCGAATCTGCTCAAAGCTCTTACTCACAGGCGCTTCGTGATTGTAGATGCTACAATGCTTGCAGCTCAGGTTGCACTTATCAAGAATAAAGATAACGCTCTGGAGTGGCTTGCGGCGACCAAAGAACACGGCCCTGAACCACCACCAGGCAAGATAAAAAAACTGTCTTATAGCTTTCATACAAAAATCAGAAGTATAACCTTTACAATAATCAAAATCCCACAGAATCCGCTCAGCGTGTTTCTGGCTGTCAGCCAACGCATCAGGAACCAATCGATGCCTCTTTCTTTGACCGGACCCCAATCTCTCATCTTGCCGAGGAACTTCGGCGGCTCAGACGGCAGACTATGGTCTCCAAGACTGAAACGTCTAAGCGAAGCGCACAGCCACAGCGCACGCGGAAGCACAAGAACTACAGCTACATAGGCCGGGTGCATCAATCCCATCAGCACGGCGCCGCAGACCATCACAAACGGCAGAAGATTAACCACATAGGTGACAAACATCCTCCAGAAGCGGTTAGGCATCAGGCGGGCAAACGTCATCTTGTTTGACGCTGCGTCACTATCAATCTCGACAAACGAGTGAGTATACAAGATATTCAGCACCAGCATGCCCACAGGAATAGAAGTCCAGATAATGTTTGACGGCACGCTGCCGCATGCAGAATAAGCCACGCCGATCATAATCAGCGGCCCGAAAATCACGCCGATCACTAGCTCGCCCAAGCCACGGTAGGCAAGCTTAAGAGGCGGAGCCGAATAGAACACGCCAAGCACTCCGGTTGCTGCCACAACGGCAAGGATCCACCAGCATCCATCAGCTCCCATAAGTCCTTGACTCAGTAAGCGATAGACAAAAACAGGTGCGCCGCACAAAACGGCTCCGATAACAAGGATCGCAATCACTTTGCGGAGCGAACCCAGTGTTGCGCTACCGTCCAGAAGATAAGGGTACTTCACGCTCATCGCGCGGAACCCCTTGCGGATGATGCGATCCCTGTCGGAATGCATATCTACCTTGTAATCAAAATAATCATCTGCCAAGTTCATCGCAAGATGAGCACAGGCGACACCGATTACAGCGAGCAAGCCGCAGATTAAATTAAAGTCGTGTTGATTGATTACGAGAACCAATGCCAGGATTGCAGGCATCAAACTCTGAGGTAAAGCCGTCGGACGGGC
>JAFNUQ010000187.1 GCA_017383945.1 Bacteroidales bacterium
CGGAGGATGTGACATAATCATTGATGTTACATCTGATGAGAAATTGACAAGTAAGCAAATTAATGACTTGTATGATCCTACAGGTGGATATTCGAATTGGGTTTCCTTTCTGACTGATTTGAAAGATTCGTCTGCATTTAATTCCATATCGCCATGTATTATTTTGGATTCGGAAGATGATAGTTGGGAAGATAATCTGGCTCTTCAAGTTCGTGCTTTGTCGAAGTCTTTTAATTGTATTGTATATAGGAATGATATCTATGATGACTTCTGCTATGATGATATAGAAATTATCAAGCCCCATTTAAATGGTGCAGAACTAATGGTAGTTGTCGATTGCTCTTATATCGTACAATCTACTGTATCGCAGTATGTTGAAAAGGTAAAAGCTAGATTGTCGCATTTAAATGGGATTCTTCCAGAAGGTACAAAGATTGTTGTATCGAGTACGTCATTCCCTAATAATATATCAGAGATTGGAGATGATCGCACAGATACATTCAGTTTGTCTGAGGTAATGTTATACCAAAGTTTAGGTGATTCATCCATTGTATATTCTGATTATGGGTCTGTTAATCCAATAAGGAATGATAATGTCTTTATGGCTAGAGGATGGATACCTCGAATAGATGTGCCATTAAACAATACTTTGTTTTATTATAGGCAGAGAAGACCATCACAATCTGATGGCTATGCGCCAACCTATTCTGCTGTTGCTAAGCAGGTCGTTAATGATTCTCGCTTCCCCAGGGAAATGAATGATAATTGGGGAGTGATGCAAATAATTAAATGTGCATCGGGGAGTAGCCCTTCTTCACAGCCTTCATTTTGGATTTCAGTGAGGATGTGTATTCACTTAGAAATGCAAGCTAAACGTTTGGGATTACTTTAAGTGAACAAAGGGCAGATAAATCATCTACTAAAGTTACGTTATTAGATCTTTCTGTAAGAAAGTTTGTATATCCAGGTTTGAAACGCAATTGCCAATAAGCATAGAGAATCTCTTGAACTAAAGAGATTCTTTTTTTTGAGTAATATTGGCGAACTTCATTTGAGTTTAGTTTGCAGCAATTGGTATTGTCTAGTTTCTTTAGGTATGAAGACCTTATGCAGCATAACATTTCATCTTTGAGGAGTTTGTGTTGTTTATGAGGCTTCCTGATACGTTTAACCTGATTGTCTTTACTAATAAGATATAAACCAATATCGCAAGGTAAAGATTCTAGTATTGACTTGGAATACTTCTCCCCTGATACAATGATGACATAGTCAAATGTCTTGCGATACTCTGTTATCTGGCCTTCTATTCTTTTAAGATTGTCCTCATCCGATTTTATTTCAATCGCATACGTCTTTCCTTTGATAAGTAGAATGAGATCGACAACTTTTTTTGCTGTTCCATACATGACTTCATTGCCTATAGTAATGTCTTGTCCATATACGGAGAGTATATAGTCAATAAAACGAGCTTTTAACAGATCTGAAGTATGTTGTAACCTAACTTTCATATACTCTGCAAAAATAATAAAAGAATATCTTATCAAGAAATGAGTACTTATAAAACCGTTTAATAGATATTGTACTCAAAATGACCGGAAAATTTACTTTTTTACACTTTTTTGAATTCAAGTGGGTAAATCGGTTGGTAAACTTTGTAAAAAATTGATAATCAGGCTTTATGTAACTCCCTGGGGATCTTGATCACTCTCGTTCTATATAAATGTTGTTTAAATGGATGATGTTAAATATACAAATGTGTAAAATCCATTGATGTGCATTCTTTTTTTTAAAAAAAGTAAGGCAGCCATAAGTTGTGTGGCTGCCTATGTTTACCCTAGGATATGTGTGAGAATTACCTCTTGAGTCAGGGCATCGCTGGCAGGGATTTGTGCGCGTCCGATAGCCCATCTTGCACACGTTTTAGCTCCTTAGGTACAAAGATACATTTTTTCAAATAGCTTTTAGGTCAAATGCGTAACTGAATGGAATTCGCTTTTGATCAGCGTTACATTCGATCCATGCTCTCTCCATGTGACTAATATTAGATATTTCTGAAGAAGAACAGTGGGCGAACTTGGTGCAGACTTCGTCTATAATCTGTAATTCTGTTTCTGAGAGACTGCTTATGTTTGCTTTGGTGTTTGAGACTAAAACCCATCCTTCTATGCCGGAGAAATATCGTGGTTCTTGGGTGATCTCGTCAAATTGGCTGTATATTCTATCCCATCTCTCCGGGGTCGGGCCAAAGTTCAATGCCCTGTAAGAGAGGCCTGTTATCGACATACCTGTTTTACGGTAAGAGAGGAAGTCTGAATAAAACAGAATTTTATTCATCTTGGTGCAGAATACTTCGCCATATTTGTTGGTTATGTAGAGTAGTATATTTTTTAGTCGATCTAGAGATTGCGGCGCAAAGCCATTGTCGCTGCCTCGTTTACATTGGAAGATTCTTGAGTGAGCATAATGCTCTGTCTCGTATTTCTCTTTCTTCTCATCTGCAATTGCTGAAATCTTTGCTTTTAGCTTGCTGTATTCTTTTTCATCAAGTTGTCGCTCGGAACTATTGATATAATCCTGAAATACACTAGGGCTCATGATTGAACGTATCATTCGGCCATTAGATACGTTTGGTACTTCTCCAGATTCATATAGCCGCCATTGGTTTGCGCCAAGGCCCAATAATGAGGACATCTTGGCTGCAGAAATGCCATATCGCTGGCGTATTGCGATTATTTCATCTGTATAGGGGATGCCATACTTCGCGCGATATTGGTTGGCGACTTGAGTAAAGCTGGTGTCATCCATTTCGTCTGTGGTGAATTTCTCCCCAGTGTCTTGGCATAGCCACGATGCTTGCGTGTATGCATATTCTTCGCCACGGAAACTCCATGTGCGAGACTCATACACCAAATTCATTTCTTTACCTGTAAATGGACTTTTCATAATGGTCTATTGTTAAAATGGGTATTGCAGTGGCGTTTCTGGTTCTTTCCTCTGTCGTCTCGGTAGATGATACCGAATATTTTCATATTTGTGTGAAACTGTTCTAGAAAACTTTGGATATCTTCGCGTGTTAATTCCTTCATATATTCATAGCAAGTTTAAAGTTATATGTGCAAATATATGCCAAATTGCGCGAATATGCAACTATAAAGTTGAAAAACTATTGATTGTTGCTATAAAAAACCCTCCAGGGCTATTTTGCTGTGGAGGGCATTTTGTGTTTATTTAATCTCAATCATCTTCTGTTTGACGGTTTGCGGTTCCGTCTGCTCTTTAGGGAGGAGGATACGCAGGACGCCGTGTTTCATCTTTGCTTCGATTTCCTCCTCCTTGACGTTGTCAGGAAGTAGCAAACGCTGCTCAAATCTGGTATAAGAGAACTCTCTGCGGAGATATTTCTCATCACACTTCTCTTCGCCGTCCTTGTCGCATTTCTCGTCTTTCTCTTGCTTTTTCTCCAAGGAGATATCAAGATAGTTGTTAATAACTGAAATCTTAAAGTCTTCTTTTGTCATTCCCGGAGCGGCAATTTCCACTTTGTAGGCCTTATCAGTCTCGATTACGTTGACCGCTGGTGCGTGTCCGTTGACTAATCTGTTGATATTGAGTCCTTCATTGTCAAAAAAGTCGTTGAAGAAACCGGATAACCAATTTTGGTTTTTTCTTATAGTTGGTAACATAATATTCTATTTTTAAAAATTATACATCCCTCAAAATGGCAAAAGGTGTACCAAGTTTGAGATATTCCCCGATAGGCTTGAGATAACCTCGGCAGGTCGTTTGCCTGAATCACTTACAAGAGAAGAATTCTTCAATGGCATATCAATCCCTCGCAATAAGTAAATAATGCGTATCTATCGCGATGCGGAATTGGTAGAATCGTTAGGTTCTGGTATACCCCGTATTTTGCGAGCATACGGCGAAGATTGTTTCAAGTTTACAGATAACTTTATTCGTATTATTTTGCCTATAAGTGTACAAGATGGCACCCAGTCGGAACCTAGTCGGCACCCAGTTGATATAAGGGTGTACAAGTTAGTGCATAAGTTGCGTATAAGCTAATTTAATGATACTACCGTGCAAGTGACTATGCAAGTGACTATGCAAGTGACCATGCAAGTGGAGAAACTTGTTTTTGTATTGATAGGAGAGATGGGGCGCTCTGAATTACAAGAGCTGCTATCTATCAAGAATAGAGACTATTTTAGAATTGATTATTTAAATCCTGCAATTAATCAAGGGTATGTTGAACTGACAATACCTGATAAACCAAACAGCCAGAACCAGAAATACCGCCTTACGGCAAAGGGTATTGCCTTGAAAGATGTCCTATCAAAAGTCAAGGAATAAAGGGGATTACTCTCACCGTGGATGACCTGTTCAAAGGTGTTATAACTTCTTCGGAGCGTCAAATATAGTTATTGGGGCGTGCAACAGTCGGCGAGGAGAGCCTTTGTGGAGCTCCCCGCAGACGGCTGTAGACAGCGAGCCTGCTTTTGCGAGCTGTCGGTGCACTCTTTGTGAAACTCTGCCCACACATTTTGAATATTTTGCTAGTTTTGGCCACGTGGACACCATTTGGAGTGACCATTTGCTATTTGCAAGTATCACTTAGCTACATAGAAGGTGGTTTTTGTGGCGAGGGGCGCAGCGACTCGGAGCGAGAGGGTCGGAATCGCGCTTCCTCGCGTGCTGCTTGACCGGATGGGATGCGGCAGACCCCTTCAGCGAGCTCTTTTGAGGGGCTCGCTTTGTCGCCTGCCGCATCGGCGATTGTGTCTTGGGTGCGGGGAGGCCCTCAGCGCACACGGGAGGTGGTTTCGGGCGGTATTTGTGAACGGAAATGGTGTCCAGTGCACACGAGAGACAATAAGACAAGGCCACTGTGGACAAAACAGGTCTTTGGTGCACACGGGAGGTGGTTGATGGAGGGTGTTGTGTGCGGAGGAGGGCGTTGGTGCACACGAGGAGGCCTAAGAAGCGAGTGTGGGAGAGTGAAAGTGTGCGAGGTGTGAGAAAAGGTCTGGCGCTAAGGGTACATTAACGATAACTTTTGTTATCTTTGTAAGTTACAACTTATTTTATGGAGTATAAGTATCATATTTTTTCGCCGTATAGGGTGTGTCCGTTGGGGGCGCATGTGGATCATCAGCATGGACTGGTGACTGGCTTTGCTTTTGATAAAGGCGTGGATCTCTGGTTTAACCCGACTGAAGACGGTAGTGTCCACCTCAAGGGACTTACCTTTTACGGGGAGATTACCTTTGATGTGACCAAGCCGACTCAGGTCAAAGAAGGCAACTGGGGCGATTATGCCCGCGGTGCAAAATATGCGCTGAAGAAGCGCTTTGAGCTCAAGCGTGGTATTGAGGGCGAGATTAAAGGAAGCCTTCCTGTGGGCGGCCTTTCCAGCAGCGCTGCTGTGCTGATTGCCTATGTGATGGCGCTCGCCAAGGCAAATGACATCCATCTCACCAAGATGGAGGTGATTAAGGTTGCCAGCCAGGCTGAGCGCGAATATATCGGCCTTACCAACGGCATCCTCGACCAGTCGTGTATTGTGCTGGGTGAGAAGGATTCGCTGCTATTTTTGGATACCGACTCCGAGCAGTATAGGGTAATCAAGAAGAGCCCTAGAGCACCGGAATTTGAGCTGGCAATCATCTTTTCCGGTCTCACAAGAAACCTTGTCAGCAGCGACTATAACCTTCGCGTAGCGGAGTGCAAGACTGCCGCCTGGAATATGATGGCCTACACTGGCATGCCGCTCAAAGGCTTTGATAAGACCTATCTCCGCGACATCCCTAAGGAGACATACGAGCTCACCAAAGACAAAATGCCGCCTCGATTTGCCCGCAGAGCAGAGCATTTCTATAGCGAATATAAGCGAGTGCGTAAGGGCGTAACAGCTTGGGAGACAGGCAATATGAAGCTCTTCGGCCAGTTGTGCTTTGAGAGCTGCGAGAGCTCGATCAAAAACTACGAATGTGGCAGCGAGGAGCTGATTGCGATATACAATATCATGCGCCAGACAGATGGCGTCTATGGCGGAAGATTCAGCGGCGCAGGTTTCAAGGGTGCATGCATTGCGCTTGTAGATCCAGCCAAGAAAGAGCAGATAAAGGAGCAGATTACTTCGGAATATTTAAGAATGTTCCCAGAATATGATGGGACATTTGAGATTCATTTCTGTAAAACAGACGACGGAGCAAGGTTTATTTAAAAGCAAAACAGATTATGACAATTATTGTAACAGGTGCAGCCGGATTTATCGGCAGTAATTTGGTTAAAGCGATTTATAAAAACTACGATAACCCAACCGTAGTCGGCATTGACAATATGAACGACTACTATGATGTCCGTCTCAAAGATGAGCGTCTTAAAGAGCTGTCGCAGTATCAAGACTTCCACTTTATAAAAGGAAATATCGCCGACAAGCAATTGATTGATAAGGTATTTGCGGAATATAAACCTCAGATCGTAGTAAACCTCGCAGCTCAGGCAGGTGTGCGCTACAGTATCACCAATCCTGATGCCTACATCGAAGCAAACCTTATCGGCTTCTACAATATTCTGGAGGCCTGTCGTCACTCTTACGAGCTATATGAGGGTGGGGTAGAGCACCTCGTCTATGCATCTTCCAGCTCTGTATACGGCTCAAACAAGAAAGTGCCGTATTCGACTGATGATAAGGTAGATAACCCTGTTTCGCTCTATGCAGCGACCAAAAAAAGCAATGAGTTGATGGCTCACGCCTACAGCAAGCTCTACAATATCCCGTCTACCGGACTCCGTTTCTTCACGGTCTACGGCCCGGCCGGTCGCCCGGATATGGCTTATTTCGGTTTTACCAATAAACTTGTCAAAGGAGATAAGATTCAGATATTCAACTACGGCAATTGCAAGCGAGACTTTACCTATGTAGACGATATCGTGGAAGGTGTGATCCGCGTGATGCAGAAAGCTCCGGCCAAAAAGACAGGAGAGGACGGACTCCCTGTGCCACCGTATGCAGTGTATAATATCGGAAACAATCAGCCGGAAAATCTGCTGGATTTTGTGACTATACTCCAGGAAGAACTTATTGCTGCTGAGGTGCTTCCGAGAGACTATGATTTTGAGGCGCACAAAGAGCTTGTGCCAATGCAGCCAGGCGATGTGCCGGTGACATTTGCAGACACTTCGGCTCTTGAGCGCGACTTCGGCTTTAAACCTTCAACTTCGCTTCGCGAAGGCCTTAGAGCGTTTGCGAAGTGGTATAAAGAATATTACGGATAGATTATGAAGATTTCACAGAGAGCTCAGAATATGCCGCTCTCGCCCATCAGAGAGCTGGCAAAATATGCCGACGCTGCCAAGCGCAACGGCATCCATGTATACCACTTGAATATTGGTCAGCCAGATATCAAGACGCCCGAATGTGCGCTTGAGGCAGTGAGATCTCTGGATCGTGAAATTCTCGAATACAGCCCTTCGCAGGGGCATCTCTCGCTTCGCACAAAGATGGTCAGCTACTATGCTGACTATGGCATTGATCTCTCTCCAGACGAGATCATTATTACTGCCGGTGGCTCGGAAGCGGTGATGTTTGCCTATATGGCTTGCCTTAATCCTGGCGATGAGATTATAGTTACCGATCCGTCCTATGCCAACTATATGGCATTTGCCATCAGCTGTGGAGCGGTGATCAGGCCGGTGCACACTTCCATTGAAGACGGATTTAGACTGCCGCCTATCGAGAAGTTTGAAGAGCAGATTAACGAGAAGACAAAGGCTATACTCATCTGTAATCCAAACAATCCGACAGGTTACCTATATACTCGCAAGGAGATGAATCAGATCCGCGATTTGGTCAAGAAATATGACCTCTATCTGCTTTCTGACGAGGTTTATCGCGAGTTTATCTACACCAAGCAACCATATATTTCAGCCTTCCACCTTGAGGGGATAGAAGATCATGTGATTTTGATTGACTCTGTATCCAAGAGATATTCCGAGTGCGGTATCCGCATCGGTGCGCTCATCACCAAGAACCGCGAGATACGAGAAGCAGTGATGAAGTTCTGCCAGGCTCGCTTGAGTCCTCCTCTTGTGGGGCAGGTGATTGCAGAAGCTTCGCTCAGTACTCCTCACGAGTATCTTGATCAGGTCTATGAAGAGTACCTAAGACGCAGAAATTTCCTTGTGGATGGACTGAATAAGATTCCTGGAGTCTATACTCCGACCCCGATGGGCGCGTTCTATACTATGGTGCGTCTCCCGGTGGATGATGCCGAGAAGTTCTGCCAGTGGTGCTTGACTGATTTTTCCTACGAGGGGCAGACTGTGATGATGGCTCCGGGCAGCGGCTTCTATTCGACTCCGGGTGAGGGCCGCAATGAGGTGCGTATGGCTTATGTCCTTAATCAAGAGGACCTTGCCAAGGCTCTTGATGTCCTTGCGCGAGCTCTGGAGGCATATAACTCCATCAAGGAATAATCTGTTCTGGTATACCCTTTGCAATTTATCGAGCGTTAATTATTATGAATATGAAACGCTCGATTTTTTTATATGCCCTTGTGGCAATCAGCGCCTTGTGGGCTCAGCCTGCAGACGCTTGTACTGGAATCGCTTTTACAGCAAAGGATGGTAGTCGTGTTGTGGCACGCACTGTAGAGTGGGCTGCCACTCCTATGAATTGTGGCTATGCAGTTGTTCCAAGAGGCCAGATGCAGACCTCGTATACTCCTACCGGAGCCAATGGCCTTAAATTCAAGTCCCGCTATGGCTATGTGGGAGTCTATACCGAGTACGAGGCCTTTGTTGTGGAAGGACTCAACGAGAAGGGCCTTTCTGCCGGACTCTTTTTCTTCCCGCAATATGGATCCTATCCTGCCTACGATGCGGCATTCAATGAACTCACGCTTTGTGATATGCAGTTTGTGCCTTGGGTGCTCTCGCAGTTCTCTACTATTGATGAGGTAAAAGAAGGCCTCAAAGAAGTGCGTCTGGTGACCCTCGACAGTAAGGTGGGAGCAGTGCATTGGCGCATCTCGGAGCCCGGTGGGCGAATGGTTGTGCTGGAGTTTGTGGACGGCGTGCCTCATTTCTACGAAAACCCGCTTGGCGTGCTCACCAATTCTCCGGGATTCCAATGGCATCTTGCCAATCTCAATAACTATGTCAACCTTTACTCGGGAGCAGCGCCGGCGCGCGATATCGCCAGCGGCTTTACTCTCAGGCCATTTGGAGGCGGTAGCGGTATGATTGGCCTGCCTGGCGACTTCACTCCACCTTCTCGCTTTGTGCGCGCTGCATTTCTGCAGACTACTGCTCCTGAGCAGCCGACAGGATTTGCTGCGGTCACAATGGCATTCCACGTGCTGAATAGTTTTGATATCCCAGTGGGGATGCAGTTCCAGAATGGGGATGCGCCTGCAGCAATGCAAAGTGCGACTCAAGTAACGTGTGCGACTGATCAGAAGGGGATGAAGCTCTACTATCGCACAGGATTTAACAGCACTATCCGTTGTATTGACCTGAAAACCATTGACTTCTCTAAGATTAAGATGAGGACAGCTCCGCTTGATGAGAGCAGAGTGCAGCCGGTGGAGATGGTTAAAGTCGGATAATTTATCTGGTAGTTGCTTAAAATTTTTGCAAAAAAGTTTAAAAAAGTATTGCGGATTCAAAAATTGTCCCTATATTTGCATCCGCTTACGAAACACAAGCAACTACTTGGTGCGGTAGTTCAGCTGGTTAGAATGCCGGCCTGTCACGCCGGAGGTCGAGGGTTCGAGTCCCTTCCGCACCGCACAAGCCTTGGAGATGTCTCCAAGGCTTTTTCTTGTATTATACCAATAATTTCAGTATCTTTGAAAGTTAATGGAAAATTGTATACAATAGGATATGAAAAAAATCTTCATTATTGCTGTAATCGCACTTTTGAGCGCTGGCTTTACTGCTCAGGCTCAGATGACAGACGATCAAGTAGTGAAATATGTACAGAGTGCGATGGAAGCTGGTAAGAGTCAGGACGAAATCGGAATGGACCTTCTTGCTCGCGGTGTTACCAAAGAGCAGGCTGAACGTATCAAAAAGAAATACCAAGAGCAACAGTCAACCGATGACTTGTTGACCTCTGGTGTCAATAGGAATCGTTCAAAGGGAAAGGTTGTCAGTAAAGGCAAAAGCTTGAAGAAAGTTTCTACTGGTGATGAATTTACTTCTGAATATGCTGGTACAAGATTTGAAGCTCCGCTTAGAATAGACCTTCAAGAAAATGAGATGGCTTTTATAACCGACAGCCTCACTACCTCGTTAGAGTCTATTGAAGGAAAAAATAAACCTCGCGAGGAACGTATCTTCGGTCACGATATCTTCAATAACGAAGACCTGAGCTTCGAGCCTAATGAAAACGCTGCAACTCCTCAGAACTACCGCCTTGGTCCTGGTGACGAGGTGATGATTGATATCTGGGGTTACAATGAGGCTTCTTTCAGCGAGACCATTTCTCCAGAGGGTAGAATCCATATCAGTCAGGTGGGACCTGTGAGCCTTAGCGGTCTTACTATCGATCAGGCGACAAGCAAGATCCGTCGCACTCTTGCATCTAAATATTCAGGTCTTGAGGGGCAGCAGTCATCGGTGAGCGTGTCTCTCGGTCAGATCAGAACTATTCAGGTCAATGTGATGGGTGAGGTTGAGATGCCGGGTACATTCCGCCTCTCGTCATTCTCAAGCGTTTTCCACGCGCTTTATAGTGCAGGTGGTGTGACTGAGACAGGATCGCTACGCGAAGTGAAGGTGATGAGAGCAGGCAAAGAAGTGGCAGTTGTGGATGTTTATGAATATATCTTCAACGGTTCTTTCAGCACTGATGTCAAGCTCCAGGAAGGTGATGTGGTTATCGTTCCTCCATATCAGAATCTTGTCAAGGTTACAGGTAAGGCCAAGAGACCTATGTTCTATGAGCTTACCTCTACCGAGACTCTCCAGAACCTCATTGACTATGCTGGTGGCTTTGCTGCAGGAGCATATGAGCAGGACGTGAGAGTAGAGAGAAATAACGGCCTTGAGAAGAGCCTCTATACTGTGGCAAAGAGCAATTTCTCAAACTTTGTGATGGCCAACGGTGATGAGATCTCAATTGATGAGACTCTTGACAGATATACCAACAAGGTTGAAGTTCGTGGCTTTGTCTTCCGTCCGGGAGCCTTTGAGCTTGGCGATGATATTGCGACCGTGAAGCAGCTTGTAAAGCGTGCCGGTGGCCTCACTGAGGATGCTTTCCTCTCTAGAGCGGTTATCCTTAGAGAAAAAGCTGATCTCAATCTTGAAGTTGTTTCTGTAAACATTGGCGCAATCGTAGGCGGTCAGGAAGAAGATGTGCTTTTGAAGAAAAATGATGTCCTTGTGATCTCAAGCAAGCACGAGATCAATGATCGTGGCACAATGACTATCAATGGCATGGTAGCTAAACCTTCAACTTTTGCATTTGCAGAAAATACCAATGTTGAAGACCTTATCATTATGGCAGGTGGCCTGCTCGATGGCGCTTCTCTTGCTAGAGTTGATGTTGCTCGCAGAGTGATCGACAGAAATGGCGTGGTTGCATCCGATGTCGTGGGTGAGACATTCTCATTCCCTATCAAGGATGGCCTCGTTGCAGGTGCTGATGATTTTGTGCTGATGCCATATGATGTAGTGTCTGTACGTCCTGCTCCTGGTTATTCAGAGCAGCAGTATGTCACTCTTGAGGGTGAGTTTACATTCCCTGGAGACTATGCCCTCATCAGCAAAGGCGAGAGACTTTCTGATATGATTGCGCGCGCCGGTGGCCTTACTCCTCAGGCCTATGCTCCGGGAGTGAAGGTGGTTAGAAAGACCAATGCAGCAAGTGCAGAAGAAATCGAGCGTCTGATGAACAAAAATGCACAAAGAGACTCAGTAGATGTGAAGGAGCTCAACCTTAGCGGTACCGTAAACGTGGCAATCGATGTTCAGAAAGCGATGGCAAACCCTGGTACAGAGTGGGACATTATGCTCAAGCCTGGTGACCGCATCGTCGTTCCTGAGACTGAATATACAGTGACCATCCAAGGTTCAGTTATGTTCCCTAATGCTGTGACTTATGTTCCTGGCAAGCCTCTCAGCTATTATATCAATGCAGCTGGTGGATATAGTCAAGACGCCAAGAAGTCAAAGGTTTATGCTATCTATATGAACGGATCTGCTGCCAGCTCTAAAAAAGCAGGATTCCGCATTGAGCCTGGCTGTACTATCATTGTTCCAGCTAAGCCAGATCGTCAGCCTGTAACATTGGCAGATGTCTCAGCAATGACTAGTGCGTCTTCAAGTATTATATCAATGATGGCAATGTTGTCTAGTTTGTTAAAATAGATAAACTATGCAAGAAAGAAACTATAATGCTCCATATCAGGATCCTCACTACTACGAGGATGATGAAATTGATATTATGGAGCTAGTGCGCAAGGCACTCAAAAACTGGAAGTTTATCCTTAAGTGCTGCGGAGTCGCTGTTGTGGTGGGTATTGTTGCGGGATTCAGTATCCCTAAGACCTATACAGTGAGTGCTACTCTTGCTCCAGAGACAGTGTCTAAGTCAGGAGGTGGAAGCTTGTCTTCACTTGCAGCTATGGCCGGTATCAATCTCTCCAGCTCTACTACCGCTGATGCTTTCTATCCAGATCTTTATCCTC
>JAFNUQ010000188.1 GCA_017383945.1 Bacteroidales bacterium
AGATATACATCGACATGTTTATCGTCAAACTGTGCCACACTGTCAAACGTTATTTTTGCATCGCGATAGCCCAACTCATTATATTTCTCAATAATTCTGTTTTTATCGTCATCAAAAATAATCTCAACTACCTGGCAGTTCACTTTTGCTGCCGCCTGTTCTACAACTGATTGAAACTTGTCTCTTTCCATATTGACTTGATTTTTTAGATATAAAAAAGGAAGACCCCCTCGGCCTTCCCTCTCACTATATCGTTGCAAATATAGAAATAATTCATAACTTTGCAAAAATTAATAAGATAATTAGTTAGTATATTTTTTATGAAAAAGAAATTAGCAGTTTTATTTGTCTTTATCTGCAGCCTATTCAGCTTCAACTCATGCGACTTAACCATGAGCGGAACCTATACCTTCGGACATTATGTTGAGTTCTCTGTCGCAAAAGAAGATACCAAGAAAGCTCTTGAGAACTACTTCAAGGCAACTCTTGATTTCAACGAAACCTTCACCTATACCGGAGAAAGATCTGACGCCATCGCCTTTGGTATTACAAAGCTCGAGGAGACAGCAAAAAAGTTCAGCAAAGAGCAGATTGTTGGCATGCTTGAGGAGAACGACTGGGTAGTATATGCTATGTACATCAGTGGTCACAAAACAGAAGCACATATCGGTGGCATCACCTGGAGCCACTATAAAGCTGACGAAGAAACAGAAACCACAAGCTTCTAAAGAAGATAATCCAAGGATGCCGGACCTTCATTAAAAAGAAGATCCATCACAGAAAGGTTTGAAATAAACCCGCATCTTTGAGAAAATACCTGATAATAAGGCCTAGCCAGTCCAAGATCATTTAGGATTGTGTTAGGCCTTTTTGGATGTATATCTGCCGAGATTTCCAGGCCATACTCGTCAGTTGGGAGGATTTGCGTAGCAATCCCAATCTTGGACATAAAGAACTTTATGATATTCATATCCAAGTCCCATAGGGTCTCTGGCTTCTCATCCAATATCGCATATAATTCATCTCTGTAATAATCAAAAAATGCAGACGAATGATATGCCGTGTCAATACATCTCTTTGTTTTCAAGAGCCAAGGGGTAGAATAATCCACCAGAACTTCAGTAATCGGCAGATTCTTGGAACTATGCTGAATCGGGAAATTCAAGCTCTGCACCCCGTTTTCCGCATAGATGTGACACCTGTTCCTATAGCTCTGCTTCTGGAAACTCTCGTGAGCTTCCATAAAAACCGAAGAATACTTTGCAAGTAATGCAAAGTATTCTATCGGAGGGAAATATGCTATCGTTAGAGTCACTACTCTATTGAACCCTTGTTTGATGAATTATCTGATCTCACGATACCTCTCTTTGAGTTCTTGATAAACTCAAGGATAGTATCTCTCTCAACAGACTGAGGGAAGCCGGCTGCCACCTTTGCACAAGCATCCGAGATATTATATCCCTGGTAATAGATTGTATCGTAGATATCCTTGATATTGCGGATAACATCAGACTCAAAACCACGACGACGAAGTCCGACGATATTGATACCGGCATAGCAGATAGGAGTTCTACCGCAGATCGAATATGGCGGGATATCCTTATTTACTGCCGAGCAACCGCCCACCATAGCGTGTGTGCCAATGTGTGAGAACTGGTGCACAGCTGTATTTCCACCGATAATAGCCCAATCGTCAACATCTGTCTCACCAGCGATACCCACATAGCTGACGAGGATGCAATGCTTACCCACACAGCAATCGTGAGCAATGTGCACATATGACATCACAAGAGTATCATCGCCAACCTTTGTCACACCCTTGCCGCTGGCTTTTGTACCGCGATTGATTGTAGCGCATTCGCGAATCGTAACTCTATCGCCAATCTCAACATATGTAATCTCGCCACTGAACTTGAGATCCTGAGGCTCACCGCCAACCACTGCGCCAGGGAAGACCTGACAATCATTTCCCATCTTTACATAAGAGAGGATATTTGCGTGAGGATATATCTTACAGTTATCGCCGATTTCCACATTGTCCTCAATATAGGCATATGGGCCTACCTCGACATTATTACCAAGTTTTGCGTTTGGACTAACCGTAGCAAGAGGATGAATCTTTACCATAATATTCTATCTGTTTAACACAGCGGCCGCAGCCTGACTGTTAATTCTATGTCCTGATTTATATGCACTTACTCGAGCTTTCAAGTATGCTCCACAGAGTCTAAGGTCACCGATGAGATCAAGAAGTTTGTGACGACCACACTCGTTAGGGAATTGAAGAACAAGGTTGCTGAGATAGCCCTCTGGTGTAACTCCCAACTTAGGCTGATTAAAGAGCTTACACATATTGTCGATCTGCTCGTCTGTTACAGGATGCTCTACGATAACTATCGCATTTTCAACGTCTCCACCCTTCACGAGTCCTCTTGATACAAGGAACTCCAACTCATGGAAGAAGCAGAATGTTCTACAAGGGGCAATTTCCTTCACATAGTCAGTAGCCTCATCCCAAGTCGCACTCTGTACTCCAAGTACTCTTGAGCCAAAATCCACTGTGACTTCATAGCTCATGTGGTCAGCAGGAGTAATCTTTACCCAAGAACCTGTCTGCTCATCTTTTATCTCGATTTCTTCGTCAATCTCTATATATCTTCTCTCTGCCTCCTGCTGCTGAAGTCCATCCGGAGCTATGCTCTTAACATAGTAAGAAGCGCTTCCGTCAAGAATAGGAACTTCCTCATTATCAATCTTTATCAAAGCATTATCTACACCCAGACCGGTGAGGGCAGAAAGCACGTGCTCTATTGTAACAACTGCAACATCTCCTTCCGAAATAGTAGTACTTCTGTCTGTCCTACTTACTTTATCGGCAGTCGCAGCGATTTCAACTCCGACGTCTTCTCTTAGAAATCTAATACCAAAATTTTCAGGAGCGGGACAAATGGTCATATGTGAAAACTTACCAGTATGAAGTCCTCTTCCCTCAAATGTATATTCCTGTTTTACTGTTTGCTGTTTCATTGGGTTGCAAAGGTAGTAAAAAAAATTATTCTTCCGCAGACTGCTTGAACTTAGCGTAGGCCTTCAAGAACTTTTTATGCGGAATTGCCGGCATGCCAAGATAAGTCTCGCCTGGCTTGCGCACATTGCCGATTACACCAGACTTGGCACACACTGTCGTATGAGGTGCAATCTTCAGATGGCCGATAATACCCACCTGCCCAGCAAATATACATCCTTCGCCAATTTGCGAAGAACCAGCCACTCCAGAGAGGGCTGCCATTGCTGTATTCTTTCCGATCACAACATTGTGGGCGATCTGGCAAAGGTTATCTATCCTCACTCCATCTTCAATGATAGTAGACTCCATTGGCGCCCTATCCACTGTCGTATTTGAGCCAATCTCCACGTCATTGCCAATGATGACATTACCCAGATGCTCAATCTTCTTCCAAGAACCGTCAGGCTGCTGAGCATTGCCGAAGCCATCGTCGCCAATAATGCAGCCGGCGTGAAGGATAACCCTATCCCCTATCACGGTTCCAGAGAAGATGTGTACGCCTGGATATATAATGCAGTTAGAGCCTATTTTGACATCTTCTGCTATTGTAACATTGTTATAGATCTTACAACAATCTCCAATCTGAGTCTTTTTGCCTATTGTAACATAATCTCCCACATAAACTCTCTTGCCAAGTTTAGCAGAGCAGGCAATGCGGCAACGTCCACGATGGCGCTTATACGCTTTGCGCTGATTGGTTACATAGTTAAGTAGCTCAGCGATTGCACTATAGGCGTTCTCCACCTTTATCATTGTGCAATGCACTTCTTTCTTAGGCTCAAAATCAGCATTTACCAGCAAGATTGAAGCCTTGCTGGTATACACATAATGCTCATATTTAGGATTTGCAAAGAAACAAAGCTGACCGCTCTTTCCATTTTCAATCTTTGCAAAACTTGAAACTTTAATATTTGGG
>JAFNUQ010000189.1 GCA_017383945.1 Bacteroidales bacterium
AAGTGACCACAATTAAACTTAATCTTATACGCGATGTCAAAGGTAAGAATAATTTTCCACTTTATTACAAATTCTTACATTTTTTTACACAGATGGGTGTAGAGGGCAAAAAAGAAGCTGTTTTGAGTGCTCAAAACAGCTTCCTGCCATGATAGAGTTCTTCTCGAATCGTGGTAATAAGAATAACTCCTGTTATATGGACTTAGCGGTTTTTCAATCTATTCTTCTACAAAGGCAACTATCTCACCTTTAACGACATCCTTGCCTTGAGGAGCAGTGACTGCTACGACTCTACCACTCTTGGCCGGGATGATTTCTTCCATGCCGTAGTAGGTCTGTACATATCCTGCTACTTTACCTGCCTCAAGTTTGGTGCCGACAGTAGGAGCTTTTGATGTATCCACAACATCATATTCCCAGAGCATCTTGCCCTTGGCCGGTGCCTGTAGAGGCAGTGCCTTAGGGTGCTCTGCGATATATTTGTCAATGTCAAATTCAGGCATCTCAACGACTGGTCGCTTGATGACAATCGGTGCGCCTGATTTGGCTTTGAGGTCTGCGAGATCTTTATTGAATCTTTCTTTTGCGATGCCGCTCTTGTAGTCGCGGTACTGTCTCTCGTGCATTGCAAGCTCAAAGAGTTCTTCATCGTCCTGGCCGTAATCCCAACCTTCCTCGTCCATCATCTTACGGAACTTAGGCAACTCGTCAGGATACTCGTCCTGAGGGTTTCCGGTATAGAATTCCATGCCTTTTTCCTTGGCGAGAGCAACGATCTCAGGAGCGAGAGTTCCTGGAAGTGTGCCCATTCTGCCGAGTATCATGCCCCAAGTGTCCTTGTCGATTGTTGAGAAGCGTGGCTTGCCCTGCGCCAGTGCAAGGAGATTCATCAGTGCAGTGTTCTTTACGTACTGACTGAATGGAGTCACAAGTGGCGGATATCCAAGGCGAGGCCATACATATTCTACCTCATTGAAGAGCTTGACCATCAGTGTATCAATGCTGCTTTCTGGCTTGCCGGCAGCTCGCTCGGAAGCGTTGATTGCTGCTTTGAAACCTTTCAGATCAGCCATCATGGATCCCATCATACCTCCAGGGAGGCCGCATCCCACAAGAAGAGAAGTCATCTGTGAGTTGCTAGGGTCAATCCAATATCCGAGGAAATCGTCAATAAACTCCTGGGTGAGACTTCTTACCTGCATATATGCGTCCATGTTGATGTCTTTGACAAGGAATCCGTCCTCGCTAAGCATCTTCTGGATAGTGATGACATCCGGGTGAACCTTTCCCCAAGAGAGCGGCTCTACCGCCACATCGATATAATCTGCACCGGCTCTCGCAACTTCAAGCATAGAGGCTGGAGAGAAACCTGGTCCTGAATGTCCGTGATACTGAACTTTTATCTGAGGATGAGATTTCTTGATACCTGCAACAATCTGCGCGAGGGTCGAAGGTCTTCCGATTCCGGCCATATCTTTGAGGCAGATCTCATCAGCACCATACTCCACAAGCTGATCCACGAGCTTGAGATAATACTCTACGCTATGTACAGGGGAGTGCGTGATTGAGAGTGCTGCCTGAGAAATCATACCTGCTTTCTTGGCAAACTCGATTGAAAGTTTGAGGTTGCGTGGATCATTGAGGCCGCAGAAAGAGCGTGAGATGTTTGTGCCCTGAGCCTTCTTAACCTTAAACATCAGTTCTCTGACATCTGCAGGAACAGGGTTCATGCGAAGTGCGTTGAGGCCTCTTTCAAGCATATGGGTCTGGATGCCCACCTTGTTGAACGGCTCTGTCCATCTGCGCACGGCGACGTTTGGATTCTCTCCATAAAGGAGGTTTACCTGCTCAAATGCACCTCCGTTGGTTTCGACTCTGTCAAAACAGCCCATTTCAATAATGGCAGGTGCCACTCTCACGAGCTGGTCTACTCGTGGTTGATACTTGCCTGAAGACTGCCACATATCTCTGTAAACAAGAGAAAACTTTACCTCTTTTGCCATATTAGTCTTTCTTTAATTAAGTTTTCAGAGCCTAGGTAACTAAGCCGGAAACAAATATAGCAGAAAATTTTTATCTTTTTCTTGCAGAGAAAAAAATATTTCGTATCTTTGTCGTCCATTCTGAATACGGTGCGATTAGTTCAGTTGGTAGAGCACCAGATTGTGGTTCTGGGTGTCATCGGTTCGAGCCCGATATCGCACCCCAAAAAAGGAGACAAGCGTTAGCAAGTCTCCTTTTTTATTTTTCTTTATTTCACCAGCGAGTTCAGATACTTCTCGATGTCTGAGCCGTGCTTGCGCTCCCAACGATCAGGGATTCCGTTGCGGTTGCGGTCTTTGGCTGGCTTGCCGGTTTTGAGCTCTGGAAGTCCGCCGCAGTCCTCTGGTGCATCAACTATACCGTTTCTGCCCCAAGGCGCTGTGCCTGTGCGCACTTGATCTACCACCGCTGCGTCAAATGAGTCGCGGGCAAAGCTGCATCCTACGCTCTCAAGCACTGCCTCTACGAGATCGCTTGTGCTGTGAGTCTTGAATGGCTCTGCAGGCCAAGGAGTGCTGACCATGCCCTCTGCCGGCTTCTTGCCGCCGACGCCGAGACGGTTGTCCGCATTGATGTCATCCTGACCTTCGACTACGTTACCTGAAACATAGTAACGGCTGGTGCCGTCATCTGCAACTGCGAGGAATTCGCGAGGATTGGTGGTTGCCGGACCTGGCTTATAATAATTATCCACAAAGTTGATATATCCGCCGCGGCCGCCGCCATAGGCTGCTTTGTAGCCCCAGTTATATACTACATTGTTGCGGTAGTCTACGTTCTTTGTGCCTTCGACAGACGAGAAACGTGGGTTGCGGCTTGAGTGGTGAGCCAGCAAGTTGTGGTGGAATGTAGCATTGTATCCGCCCCAGATGCCGCCGAAACCGTGGCTGCCCTTGGTGTGCTTAGATTTGCTGAGACTGCTTGATACTAGACACCACTGCACCGTGAGGTTTTCTGTCTTGTAGATAGAGAGACATTCGTCGATGGACCAAGACACGCTGAGGTGGTCCAGGATTACATTTTTCTGACCATATTGTCCACCTCCCACTCCATCAGCGTCCTGAGTCATCTCATCGCCAAGTCTGCATCGGATATATCTGATAATCACTTCGCTGGCGTCTACCACTAGAGGGTAGTCTGAGAGGCATATGCCGTCGCCAGGAGCACTCTGTCCTGCGATTGTGATGTAATCGTTTTCAATTTTGAGAGCGCTCTTGAGGAAGATGGTTCCGTCTACTTCAAAGACTACGATTCTTGGCCCCTCAGCTTCTACAGCTTCGCGGAGGCTGCCTGGACCGCTATCGTTGAGGTTGGTGACGATGTAAACCTTGCCGCCACGGCCACCTTTGGTGTACTTGCCAAATCCTTCTGCTCCTGGGAATGCGAGTTCTTGGGCTGATGTGAGAGTACCCATGCTCAAAAGCACGAGCATTGCGATAGATAATTTCTGGAGTAATTTCATTTCTTTATTGGTTATCTCACCCCAAAGATATAAATTTGTTTGGTTTAACACACATTTCCCATGAGCGATAGACGAAGTTTCTTAAAGACCGCAGGCGCACTTGTAGCGGGCGCTGCATTGCTGAAGCCAAGCAGATTGTTTGCTGCACGAGCAGAAGGTGGCGTTTCTCAGACTAGCGGCAGCTTCAGCAGTAAAGGCGCATTTGCTTTGAGCTGGAAACCTTTTACGGGGCAGCTCAAATACAGCTTCAGCATCTCGACGAATACGCGCAGCAGCACTCCGATCATACTGACTCAGCTGCGCTGGCAGGGGCTTGTGGGTTATGGGGAGGCCTCTATGCCGCCATATCTTGGCGAGTCGCAGGCGTCTGTGGATGCTTTTCTGCAGCGTGTGGTGGCTGAGGTGTTGCCTCGGTTTGACGATCCATTCCGTATGGAAGATATCCTGAGCGAGGTTGATCGTCTCGCGCCTGGCAATTGTGCTGCAAAGGCCTCTGTGGATATTGCATTGCACGACCTCTGCGGAAAGATAATGGGACAGCCTTGGTGGAAGATATGGGGGTTTGATGCGGCGGATACTCCTTGCACAAGTTATACCATCGGTTGGGATGCTTCGGATGATATCGTGAGGGAGAAAACTCACGAGGCCTCGTGGGCTAAAGTGCTGAAAGTCAAGCTCGGCAGGGGAGACTATGAGGATAAGAGGATGATTACTCTGATCAGGGAGATTAACCCTGATACTCCGATTTATATTGATGCCAACCAAGGCTGGAAGAACAAGCGCTATGTCCTGGACATGATACATTGGCTGAAGGAGAGAGGCATCGTGATGATAGAGCAGCCGATGTCCAAGACCGATCTTGACGGCCATGCCTGGCTGACTGAGCGTAGTCCGCTTCCGATTATTGCAGATGAAGCCTGCCAGAGGCTTGTAGATATTCCTGCTCTCAAAGGGGCCTACCACGGTATCAATATCAAGTTGATGAAATGTACCGGTATGCGTGAGGCGCGTGAGATGGTTTCTCTTGCTCAGGCGCTCGATCTCAAGCTGATGATGGGGTGTATGACGGAAACGTCAGTTGCCATCTCGGCCGCCGCTCAACTTGCACCTAAGATGCAATGGGCTGACCTCGATGGCAACGTGCTGTTATCCAATGATTGCTTCACGGGGATGAAGCTTGTGGAAGGCAAGATTACTCTCAATGACCTTCCGGGCCTGGGTGTTTCTCCTATTTAAGGTCTCAGACCGCTACCTCCCTGAAGTGTGATAGTCTCTCCGGTCACATAGTGTGCGTCTTCCGATGCAAGGAATACGCATACTCTGCCGATGTCTTCTGTAGGGTCTGCAAATCTGCCAAGCGGGATGCCCTGGATAGTCTTTGCAAATAGCTCAGGATAATTTTCTTTCCACTCCTGAAGGCTCTCTGTCATTGCGAGAGGGCAGACTACGTTGACTCTCACTCCGTCAGGACCCCATTCGGCAGCAGCCACTCTTGACATGCCGCGGATGCCTTCCTTTGCTGCCGCATAGGAACTCTGTCCGAGTTTGCCGAAGAGGCCGGCGCCTGAAGCGAAGTTGATTACAGAACCTTTGCTCTCCTTGAGATAAGGGAAGCTCTCGCGCATATAGAAAAATGCCGCATAAAGGCCTGAGAAGATGGCAAGGTCAAAGTCCTCCTTACTGTGCTCGATCAGTGGCACTCCCGATTTAGATACCTGAGCATTGTTGATGACGGTGTTGATCTTGCCAAATCGTTCTACCGTCTTGGAGATTACTCCCTTGATTGCTTCTTCGTCTGCTCCGTCAGCAACGATTGGGAGAACTTGTACTCCGTATTCTTCTTCGAGTTTTTTCTGGGCATTCTCAAGTCTTGAGAGAGTTCTTCCTGTGATGACAAGGTTTGATCCTTCTCTAGCAAAGGCAGTGGCAAGGCCAAATCCTATGCCTTTTCCTCCACCTGTTATGATGGTTACATTTCCTTCTAATCTTTTCATATTTGTTATTTTTGTTTCGTCGGTTAATAAAATATTGTTCCAAATTAGTGAATATTTTGGAAAATAGTACCTTTGTGATATGAGTTTACCAAAGAAAATTAAGCAATATAAGATTGCCAACGAGGAGTTTCTCGCGGCAAAAGCAGCAGAAGAGGGCGCTAGGGTTCTAGATAATGGCGTGATTATGAGGCAGTTGGAGAAGGGTACTGGCACTATGCGACCAAGCCCCAAGAGTGTAGTGTTTGTGCGCTATACTGGCAGACTTATCAATGGCCGTGTGTTTGATTCCAACGCTGATGCGCCGCTACCGGCCTGCTTTATCCTTAGCCAATTGATTATGGGATGGCAGATTGCGCTCACGCGAATGGTTGCAGGAGATAAATATGAAGTCACCATCCCTGCCCAGTATGGCTACGGATCTCGACCTGCTGGTGATATCCCTGCCTATAGTACCTTGGTATTTGAAATCGAGCTCATCAAGACCGAAGGATGAGTGCTGCTGTTGCTACATAACTAAAAGTGGTTGATAAACGAGACGTTTACCAACCACTTTTGTCAATTATACTAGATTTATCTGCGACGCATAGGCATCATTGGTGGCTCAATCTCGCTTGGCTCTGGGATGCTTTCGCCGATGAGTCCCATCATGATGATCGCCTCGAGGTTCCATTGAGCTACAGCATTTGTGCTGACTCTAGGGCTCTCAATAAATGGAACTACAGAATCCGAACCATCCACAACTGTACCAGATACGAGATCGATAAGATTGTGGTTCTGATCCACTGAGCCATTGAGGAAACGTTTCCATGCAAGATCCTTGCGGTACTGATCATTGAGGATGTCAGCAGCAAAAGCAAGGAGACGAGTCTGGTTCCAATGTCCCCACCATCTCTTATACTTCTCATTCTCAGGAAGATTGCGGATAGGGTCATTCTGAGGTACAGTGTACCAGCTTGCATATTCGAGATATGTCTTATTGAAACCCTCGTGGCCGATAGCATCATAAACCTCAAGCATTACCTCAAATCCGCCCTGAAGGTTTGCAAGGTGGTTAGAGTTTGTAACCCAATCAGGATCGCCCTCATAGGTCAGAATACCTGTCTCTGGGTCATAGCCATAAGGACCCTTACCTGTGAACAAGCTGTTTGGAAGGTTAGAGAGAGACTCCATGCCGGCGATGATCTTATCATAGTACTTCTGGTTGCCGGTGCGCTCCCACTCTGTAAACCAGTTGCCGACAAATGCAATCCAGTCTGGTCCCCAACGCAGACGTGTAGGCTGTGCAGTAGGGAACTGGCTGCGAGGCTGAGCTACGCGAAGCGGATCAAATTTGAGAGTAGTGTAGTCTGCATCTGCAGCCTCACTCATCAAGTCGCCCATACGGTCATCGCAAGTCAGATAATAGTAGAATCTCTTCCACCAAGCCTGTCCGATACGTGCCTCCTTGGCGCCGCAGCCCCAGTGAGAAACATTGTGACGAGTGCCAAGTCCGGCCATCTCGCCGATATGATATACGTCCACCTCTGAAGTGTGACGAGTCATAGCAGTAGCAAGACGATAGATATCCTCGCGACCTGTGCGCACAAACGCATACCATAACCAGAGATCAGGCTCAAGCTCTGTGTTTGCCCAAGCGTTGCCGCCGATGTCATAGTTCCAAGTGTGACGAGCTGCTGTGTATGAATGCATTACGTCGCCGTAGTTCCAGAAGCCATACCATCTCTGAGTCTCGATAGACTGCTTGTAGTACTCGAGATAGTTATCGATCTGCTTCTCCATCCACTGGCGTGTAGCATTGCCGTTTGGATCAGGGAGACCCCAGGTGCCAAATGCCTTCTTTGCATTGAGATACTCAGGAGTTGCCATAATCTGGCTGATGCTCTGGCAAGTCTGAGCGATAGCAACAGACTCATCGCGTGTAGGCATCACAGCATAAGGCACGAGAGTAAGCTCGCTTGTGCGAGAAACACCATAAGGAGTTGACATGCCCTCCTGATAGTCTTCATATGCAGAGTTAAGATCGTGACCCTCAGTGTCATAGTGGCGCATATCCATAGCCTCACCTCTAGGGCTCCACATCCAAACTCTGATCTTTCCTGACTCGTTGATCATACCTTCTACCTCAAGCTCGGTAGGATATGACTGCCAGAAGTTCTTGAGAGAGATGCCAAGACCACCGCTCATATCACCTGCCTGCACATAACCCTCGGCTCTGTTGCCACCGGCTGTGCCTTTCCAGCTGCTTTCTGCATTTGTTCTCTTGCGGATGTCAAATCCGTCAGGAGTGAGCTGAGTAAGGCGGAAATCGCTCCAGTCTGCCCAGTCGTCAATAAGTTTCTGACCTGCAGCATTGTAGTCTGCGCGATTAGGAGTTCTCTTGCCCTCAAACTGATCCTGAGTGAGGTTGCGTGAGCTCTCGTGCATAAGGAAACGACGGCCAGAAAGAGGCTTTGCTGACTCACCCCAGAGACCACCGTTCTCTCCGGCAAAGCGGATATGGCGGTTGTGGATTTCCTCTCTAAATGGAAGGGTAAACTCTACGCCGAGTCCATCGATGAAGTCTACGCTCTGCTCACCATCATAGATAACAGAATGAACCATCTTGATGGCAGCTACATTGTCATAAATGTAGAAACGCACGCTGAATGGAAGCCACTCGCGAGAAGCATTTGCATGCTTGCCATCAACCTTTACAACAGCAAGTACAGGACCGCTCTTCTCAAGAGTTACCTTCTCAATCTTGCTCTCAAAATCGTGATATGCGAGGATTCCCTTGCTTTCCTGACTGCGATCCTCAAGGCTGGCGACTAACTTTCCGTCAGTTGCTACTGGGACGCCGTCAATTGTGATAGACTGGATGAGGGAAGCACCGCTCTTTGCAAAGGTTATCTCCTCAATACCGTTGTTGACTACGATGGTGTTCTCTGTTTCGCTAGCTGCAATGCCCTTTACTGGCTGAGCCGCAGCTTTCTTGGCAGCTTCGCGAGCTTGTTTCTTGGTGAGCTTAGGAAGTACGGAGAGGCTCATCTCGCTCTTGCCTGGATCAACAGATGTTGCAAGGCCGAGCCACTTTACTGATCCATCCTTATGACGGGCCATCACCCAGCTCTGAAGAGGGAGGCTCTCACCATCGGCGCTCTTGAGCTCAAAACGGTTTCCGTCAACTACCTCTCCAGGAAGGAACGGAACACCCCAACTCTGACCGGCAGGGGTTTGTGGCGCTTGGCCAACCCACTGCAATTCAATCTCTTGTGCCCACAAACTAGCAGCGGCAAAAAGAGACGCAAGTGTTAAAATTGTTCTTTTCATATTTGGTTAATAAAATTTCCGTTTTAGCGCAATTTCAAAGATAATAAAAATTTATTCAAGTCTAACTTTTTCTGACTACCTCTTCGCTGAAGGAGTAGAAGCAGTCGTCGCAGATTATAACGTGATCCACCAGATTGATGTCGCAGAGCTTCAACGCTTTGCGGAGTGCACTTGTCTGATTGATGTCAGCTGCACTTGGCAACGGATTCCCGGAAGGGTGATTGTGGATGAGAATGATTGAACTCGCGTGGCAATCCAAGCAACAACGGATAATCTGTTTGATGTCCATGATTGCTTCGCTGTCGCTGCCAGTGCCGATGAGCTGACGGCGGATGAGCTTGTTGGCCCTGTTGAGCAGTAAAGCCCAGATTTCTTCGTGCTTGATGCCCTTGAACGTGGGAAGCATCAGCTCATAAACTGTGCGGGCAGAAGTGATGGGGTGCTGGTATCCGTAGACCTGGGATTCGTTCATAAAACGTCGGCCGAGCTCCAGCGAAGCCATAATCGTGCAGGCTTTGCTCACGCTTATCCCTGAGATGGAGCACAATTGCCTGAAGCTCTTGTTGCTTAAAGTACAGAGTTTGCCATCGCAATCGCTGAGAATTTTCTGCGAGAGTTCCAATACGCTATATTCTTTGGTTCCGCTTCTTAGGAGGATTGCCAGGAGTTCTCCGTTGCTGAGACTGTCTACACCTGAGTGCATCATTTTCTCGCGAGGTCTCTCACTCGCGCACATTTCTTTAAGTTTCATAGTAGTTTGGTTAAGTTATATTAGTTAAAAGGTCTTGGCTCTCTCTTTAAACGCCTGGTCTTTAGGGAAATCCTCGCCGTTCCAAGCTTTCTTCTGAGTCCAGCTCTCATCTTGTCCGCTCCAGAACGGATGACTGGCAGGCAATCCAAGAGGCATAAAACACATTGAAGTCATATAAAGCGAGCCGTTATTTGTATACGGATCGGAAATGCCTGGCTGTTTGCCGCAGAAACCTAGGCTCAGGAATCCACCTTCGTTGTAGTTGTCCTGAGTGTCAAACATCCTGTGAAGTACAGCTGTCAGACCGCAGCGCACCTGTGCCGGAGTGAGTTCTTTAGGAAGCTTATCCATCCAGGCGACAAGAGCAAGAGGCTGCATTGCTGCCATGCGATATGTTGCAGAACGGCCGAAGATAGGGAATGTGCCCTCTGGGGAAATCAGCCTTTCCAAGATGACAGAAAACCTTTGTGCTCTGCGCAACTCGCTCTGGAAGAAATCTTTATAGTTTATGCGGGAACGTGCTCCGGCATCAATCATATTCTGCAGAGTCTCAAGGTACATAGGGTGGAATACGTAGCTTGTGTAGTAGTCAAAGGCAAAGAGAGTTCCGTCGGCATACCAGCCATCGCCCACATACCACTCTTCCATCTTGCGTATCGTTGAGTTGACCCTATACATATCATAAGGAGCACCGACCTTGGCAAGAAAACTCTCAATTGTTGATGAGAAGAGAAGCCAGTTGGAATATGGCGGATCTACGCGGCGAAGCTGAGTAAACTCCTCTATATATCTCTGTTTGGTAACCTCGTCAAGCGGAACCCACAAGGCATCGTAGGCGCGGATGAAACTTTCTGCAAGAAATGCAGCATCTACAAGAGTCTGACCTTCCTCTCTCCATAGAAGATAGTCGGGAGACTGTGGATCTACGGCGTTTTTGTAACTCTGTAGCGCCCACTCTCTCAACTGAGCTCTCATCTTGCCCTCCTTACTGTCGTCATCGGGGAGAGCAAGCCAAGGTGAAATGCCGGACATCAGACGTCCGAAACATTCCATATAGGTCACCTTGATATTGCGGTTGTCCCATCGAGGACTGACTTCGACCTGCATATTTTTCTGTAGCTCGCCTTTGGACATGTTTTCCAACACAGGTTTAGCCATCTGGTATGCTAGCTCGCACCAATATTCGCGGTCGCTGTCCTTTCTGGCATCAGCTCCATAAGGGAGAATCAACAATATGCTGATGAGAAGAGTAAGGATATTTCTCATGGTGTTTTGTTTTATTTGACTTCCTGGCAGAGGAGGGTAGCCTGGGTGCATTCAAGCACTTTTACTGTAACAAGATCTCCTGCCTTGTGCACTGTATCCGGCCATACACACATCTTGTTCTGTGAGTTGCGGCCGCAAAGCTCTTCAGGATTTTTCTTTGATGGACCCTCCACCAGCACTGTAAATGTCTTGCCGAGGTCGCGCTGATTGCTCTCGAGGGAGAGACGGTTCTGAAGCGCAATAATTTCTTCAAGACGGCGGGTCTTTGTAGCGAGATCTACATCATCAGGATACTTTCTTGCAGCGAGTGTGCCAGGTCTTTCTGAATAATAGAACATAAATGCAGCATCAAAAGAAACTTCCTCAAAGATGCGGAGTGTATCTTTGTGATCTTCCTCGGTCTCTGAGCAGAAGCCTGCGATTACATCTGTAGTGATGGCACAATCAGGGATAAGTTCTCTGATTTTTGCCACTCTGTCAAGGAACCACTGGCGGGTGTAGCGGCGCCTCATCTTCTCAAGTATGCGGTCAGAACCCGATTGCACCGGAAGATGGATGTGGTGACAGATGTTGTCGTGTGAAGCCATCACCTCAAGCATTTCGTCTGAAATGTCCTGCGGATTAGAGGTTGAGAAGCGGATGCGCACGCCTGGAACTGCCTCAGCCACAGCCTTGAGCAAGCCCGCAAAACTCATATCCTCGTATTGGTACGAATCCACGTTCTGCCCGAGCAGAGTGATTTCCTTGTAGCCGTTCTGGCTGCATTGGCACGCTTCGCGAATTATACTTTTCCAATCCCTGCTGCGCTCGGCGCCACGGGTATATGGCACAATGCAGTATGAACACACGTTGTTGCAGCCGCGCATAATGGAGATAAATGCCGACACGCCGTTGCGGTCGAGCCTCACCGGCTCAATCTCGGCATATGTTTCTTCGCGAGAGAGCAATACATTGATCTGACTGCCTGAAGAGCGGCAGTCGGAAAGCATCTGCGGCAAGCTGCGATAGGCGTCCGGACCGGCAACGATATCTACTTTGCCGGACTCGATGAGCGCGTTCTTAAGACGCTCTGCCATACAGCCTAAAATGCCGACTATCAGCTCAGGGTGGTGTTTCTTAAATGTCTGGAAATAATCAATACGTCCCCAGATTCTCTGCTCTGCGTTGTCTCGTATCGAGCAGGTGTTGGCCATAATGATGTCGGCCTCATCGATTGTTTCACAACGCACATAACCAGCCTTACCGAGGATGGAAAAAACTACTTCGGTGTCAGCAACATTCATCTGACAGCCATATGTTTCAATATATACCTTATTCATAACTCAAAGCAAAGATATAGATTTTTCTTATCTTTGTGAAAATAAGCTTTGGCAAGAAAGTTGTTTGTGACTCTAACGCGAATTTGATTCAGATGAAAAAATTATTGATTATACCTTTTATGTTCCTCTTTTTAATGGTGGGCGCACAGAATATTACAACACAGGCTGTGCCTCAGCAGGAAGTGGTAGAGGAAGTGCAGGAGTTGGGTATCGAGCAGCAGGTGGACAGTACTATATTTGATGCGGATATTATGGCATCGATGGCTGCCGGTGTTGAATTGGATAGAGATACTCTCCTGCTAAATGTACTAAATAGAAAGGTTGCGGCAGATTCCAGTTCACTCTACAACGGATTCCGCATCCGCATCTATCTAGATAGCAAGCGAGGTGCAAGAGAAGCATCAGAAGTAGCTATCAAGAAATTTAACGAGAAATATCCTTATATCTTGGCCTACAGGACATACATTGCACCAAATTTCAAAGTGTCTGTAGGTAATTTCCGCACACGCATGGAAGCTGAAAACTTCTTGAATGTTATTAAAGAAGATTTTCCTGAAGCCTTTATTGTGAGAGAGAAGTTCAAGTATCCTTCAATGGGGCGTCCAGACCTTAGACAACTCCCGGAAACAGAAATTTTTCTTGAAAAATTATGATTAAGCAGGGATTAGAAATAAAGCAGACTCAGAAGCTTTCCCCTCTTCAGATACAGACTATCAAGCTCATCGAGCTCCCTATACAGGAGCTGGAGCAGCGCGTCAGGAAGGAGATAGAGGAAAATCCGGTTCTTGATGATACTCCTAATTCTTCAGATGAGGAAACAAGAGACGTCTCAATCGATGAGATCAGAGAGGATGAGTATATCCCATCATATAGACTCAAAGTCAATAACTGGGGACGTGATGCTCGTCCTGAATACAATACTTTCTCTGTAAAGGACAGCTTTACGCAGAACCTTTTTGAGCAGCTTGGCTGCCGCAATCTCACTCAGCATCAGTATCAGGTTGCTGCTTTCATAATCGGTTCTTTGGACGAGGATGGCTATCTGCGAAGAGATCTTGACTCATTGATTGACGACCTTGCATTTAGAGCAGGCATCACAACTGATATTGAGGAAGTCGAGGCAATGCTTGCCGTAGTGCAGGATCTTGAACCGACAGGAATTGGCGCTCGTGACCTTCGCGAATGCTTGCTTCTTCAGCTGAATGTGTGCAAGGGCACGCCGGAAATTCTGCTGGCCCGTCGCATCATCAGTGATTATTTTCAGGAATTTTCCAATCGTCACTTCAATAAAATCAGCGCCCGACTCAATGTTAGCGATGAGGAACTCAAGCGTGCTACAGCGCGCATCGTAAAACTTAACCCTGCACCGGGCGGAGAGGTTGCTGACAGCTATGATGATCGTTCGCAGCAGATTATTCCTGATTTTGTGCTGGATAATGTAGATGGTCAGTTGTCTTTCAGTATGCCGCGTTTTTCAGTTCCGGAGCTCAAAGTCAATAAGAAATATGCGGATATGCTGATGTCTGCAAAAACTGGTTCTGAAAGGGCCCAGAAAGAGGCTGCTACCTTTGTGAAACAGAAGCTTGACTCGGCAAAGTGGTTTGTTGAGGCATTGAAGCAGAGACAAAATACTCTTAGCAAGACGATGGAAGCGATTCTTCAGTATCAGCACGACTATTTTGAGTCTGGCGATGAGACACAGCTCAAGCCGATGGTGCTGAAGGATATTGCAGAAGTGACAGGATTTGATATTTCGACCATATCACGTGTCGTGAGCTCAAAGTATATCGAGACACATTTTGGAATATTCCCGCTCAAGTATTTCTTCTCAGAGGGTATGGCCAATACAGATGGAGAAGAGGTTTCGACCCGCGAGCTCAAGAAGGTACTTCAGGAATGTGTTGACGGAGAGAACAAACGCAAGCCGCTTACCGATGAGCAATTGGTTGTGGAGATGGAGAAGCGAGGTTATAAAGTTGCTCGTCGCACGATTGCCAAATATCGCAGCCAGCTAGGCATACCTCTCGCTAGGTGGCGTAAAGAGTTGTAATACAATAAAATAAATATTTATGAAGCGCATCCTTCTTTTACTTGCCTGCATATTCTGCGGGCTCAATTTGATGGCGACCAAGCAAGACGTATCAAAGGTTAGACACATCGGTCCATTTGCAGTTAACACTCCTTATATGGTGGACTCTCTTGATGTTAATTCCAAGGCCTATGATTACAAAAGCATATTGTCAGCACAACTCTCAACAGAGTCGTTGAAATCTGCTCCTTGGGTGGCGACATCGAGTATTGAGAACTCAGGAGAGAAGGTAGGACTTAATGTTCTGGAATTCTTTGTTCAAAATACCAAGTATATTGATGCTAAGATAGAGCTAGACGGACTCAATAACTATGAGATATATCTTGATGGAAAGAAAAATCCAGGGAAAAGTCTTTCATTGACTCCGGCAACCCACAGCGTGCAGGTAAAATTTCTTTCAGAGTCGTCCAATGACTCCGAGCTCTCCATTTCTATAGAGAGTAAAGGCGAGTTTAGCCTTAGAGAGGATGGTAAGCACATCTTTACCTTAAATGATGTGCTTTCGGGCAAGAAGGTGTCATCGGTCTCTATCTCACCGGATGGAACTATGGCATTTGTTTACTATGGAGTGAGCTCTGGAAAAACAACCAGCTACTACACAAATCTGCTCAATCTCAAAGATGGAAAAGTTGTGTCAAATCTTGCCGGAAATCCCAAGTGGATGCCTCGCAGCAGTAAGTTCTATGTAACAGAGCAGACAGCGGAAGGCAGAGATCTTGTGAGCGTTGATCCTGTGACATTTGAAAAAGCTGTTTTGGTTAAGAACTTGCCTTCGGGAAGTATGCGCATCGCTCCAAGTGAAGATTATCTCCTTTATAGTTTTAGAGAAGATGGTCCTAGAGAGCGTAGCGATATATATGAAGTCCTCACTCCTGATGATCGCCAGGGAGGCTATAGAAGCCGCACATACCTGGCCAAGTATGACATCAAGACCGGTCTGATGCAGAGATTGACCTTTGGTCATAGCAATACCAATGCAAACGATATTTCCAGGGACGGTCACAAGATTTTGATGATGGTTTCTACTGAAAACCTTGAGTCTCGTCCTACCAGCAGAAATTCTCTCTACATCTTGGATGTAAATACGCTTCAGACAGAACTGCTTGTAGAAGAGGACGGCTTTATTAATTCGGCAGTGTTCTCTCCAGATGGCAAGCAGATTCTCATCTCGGGTTCCCCAGAGTGTCTTGGGGGTATCGGACTTAATGTCAAGCCGGGTCAGACTCCAAATATCTATGATGTCCAGCTCTATTTGATGGATCTTGAGACAAAGAAGATCAAGGCACTTACTAAGAACTTTGACCCAAGCGTGGGCACTTTCAAATGGGCTGATGATGGAAATGTCTACTTTAAAGCCGAGGATAAGGATTGTATAAATCTCTTCAAACTGAATCCTCGTTCTGGTAAGATATCGCAGATACGCGTGGCAGAAGATCTGGTTGAGAATTTCAGTATCAGTTCGGATGCTTCCGTGCTGCTTTATTCGGGCGAGAGTGCCAGCAATGCGGACCGTATCTATAAGATGTATGGTGCGGACGGCAAGAGCATCGTGGTTGATGACTTGAGTGCAGAGAGGTTGGCAGATGTGAGCCTAGGCGAATGTGTGCCTTGGTCATTCAAGTCGACGCGCGGAGATAAAATCAACGCCCGCTATTATCTGCCACCGGCATTTGACCCTCAGAAGAAATATCCGCTGATTGTCAATTATTACGGCGGCTGCAGTCCGACAAGCAGGACATTTGAGAGCCGTTATCCACATCACGCCTATGCTGCACTTGGCTATGTCGTGCTAGTGATAAACCCAAGCGGAGCAACCGGATTTGGACAGGAATTCTCCGCCAGACACGTAAACACGGCTGGAAAGGGACCTGCTGAGGATATTATTGATGGAACAAAAGCCTTCTGTGACCAATATGAGTTTGTTGATGCTTCAAAGATCGGTTGCATCGGAGCGTCTTATGGTGGCTTTATGACTCAATATCTTCAGACTCAGACAGATATATTTGCAGCTGCAATATCACACGCTGGTATCAGTGATCATACCAGTTATTGGGGTGAGGGCTATTGGGGCTACTCATATAGCGAGGTCTCAATGGCAAACAGCTATCCTTGGTCTCACAAGGAGCTTTATGTTGATCAGAGTCCGTTATATAATGCAGATAAGATAAATACACCGATACTGTTCTTGCACGGCGATTCTGATACAAATGTGCCGGTAGGAGAGAGCATACAGATGTATACTGCATTGAAGTTACTCGGCAAAGAAACAGCAATGGTCCTGGTAAAAGACCAAGACCATCATATAACTCAATATGATCAGCGTGTAATGTGGCAGAATACAATATTTGCGTGGTTTGCCAAGTGGCTTCAGGATGACCCTACCTGGTGGAACAAGCTATATGCTCCCAAAACCTTGTAAATAGATTGATACTTAGGCCTCTACGGAGGCCTTTGTGCTGCGCTTGCGTCTAGGATGACAGACAATCTGGATGTCTATCGAGTCGACTTTATATCCTCTGAACTTGCGCTCTTTGAAATAGCTCTCTACAAGCTTGACCAGTTCCGCGTCAACCACATCCTTATACTCGTTATTTATTGAGTCATATAGGTGGGCGTGTTTGAACGTGTTGACATCAAAGTACATCTTGTTGTTTGAACTCAGACGTCGATGGTATACCTTTATGTCTGCAAGATTTGAGAGAATATTATACACTGAAGCTACGGTTACCTTTGCACCTCCGCAGGCATTGATAGCATCTACAACCATATCCGCACTGGCATGTCCTAGGGTGAGCATTGCTTCGTGGACTGCCAGTCTTTGATTGGTTGCTTTGAGCTTTTTGTCTTTAAGTATTTCTTTGAACTGCTCCATATTAGGCGCAGTATGGTCTTTTTTAGCTGCCATAATCAATAGAATTTAGGGAGCAAAGTTAATCGTAATTTTGAATATTTCAAATTATAAATTAGAAAATATCAAAATAAGAGCATTTTCTTTTTCTCTCTATCTATGCTTTAATAATATCAAGATTCTTAAATAATTATTATCTTTGTAAGTTATGAATACAAAGTGTCTTATTATTGGTGGTGGCCCTGCTGGATATACAGCAGCCATTTATGCATCTAGAGCTGCATTGGATCCTGTTCTATATGAAGGCATGGAGCCAGGTGGACAGCTTACGACAACAACTACAATTGAGAACTTCCCTGGTTTCCCTGGAGGTATCGACGCAAATAAACTCATGAGTGATATGCGTGCACAGGCCGTTGAGCTTGGTGCTGATGTCAGAACTGGAACTATCACTGCTGTTGACTTTGATCAGAAGCCATACAAAGTGACCGTGGATGTCACTACAGAGATATTTGCAGACTCGGTTATTATAGCTACAGGTGCAACCGCCAAGTATCTAGGCCTGGAGTCTGAGCGCAAGTTCCGTGGACTTGGCGTTTCTGCTTGTGCAACCTGCGATGGATTCTTCTATCGTCGCAAGGATGTGGCAGTTGTGGGCGGTGGTGATACTGCTTGCGAAGAAGCTACATATCTCGCAGGACTTTGCAAGAAAGTCTATATGATCGTGAGAAGGGATGAGCTTAGAGCTTCTCAGGCAATGCAGGAAAGAGTCAAGAATACAGAAAATATTGAGATCCTCTGGAACTGTAATACTCAAGAAGTGCTTGGTGATGAGAGTGGCGTGACAGGCGCTAGACTCATTCGCAAGGATGGCGAGGTTTTTGATATCAAGATTGACGGCTTTTTCCTAGCTATCGGTCATCATCCGGTGAGCGATATTTTCACTAAGTGGGTTAAGACAGATGATCTTGGCTACATCATTACAGATGGCGTGAGCAGCCGCACAAATGTTCCTGGAGTTTTTGCTGCAGGTGACGTGCAGGATCCTCACTATCGTCAGGCAATCAATGCTGCAGCTTCTGGTTGCAGGGCCGCATTGGATGCAGAGAAGTATTTGAAAGGAATTTAAGAAATATGAAGAATTGTAAGATTATTGCTCTGTGTGTTGCTTCATTGGCTGTGCTTGCATCGTGTAAGTCTCAGTATGATATGATGCTCGAGAGCAGTGACGTAGATGCTAAGTATGCTGCTGCTTTTGATTATTTCAATCAGGGAAAG
>JAFNUQ010000190.1 GCA_017383945.1 Bacteroidales bacterium
CTCCGGTCTGAAGAGAAGCAAATCTCTGATCAAGATTGAGGCAAGTTGCGATATTGGTATAGTCTACACCATCTCTTCTGCTGATAGCCTCAACCTCAGACTTGATGCCCTGAGGGTCCCAATCGTCTTCTCCTCTGAGAAGGTTGTATGTATTATAAAGTACAGTGCCGTCATCCTTGATCAGACGGTATGCACCCAACTGTGCAGACTGGTCAAGAAGAACAGTATTATATGGCTTTGCAGCGCCCACAAATGCAGGCTGTCCATCAATTGTGAGATTGTATTGGTAACATCTAAGCCATTCCTCCGGACGGAAAGTCCACGCGAGGTAAACCGGACGACCTGCAGTATAGTCACAATCTATGAGCGAATGTCTGCCCACACCCTTGCTGATAGCCTGCACAGGCTCGGAGTGACAGATATTAAACTCACAATCCATAAAGACTGTACCGTAGGTATCTACGCTACCAAACGGCTGTCTGCCCCAGAAATCAATATCACAGCCCAGATAGACACCATTGCGCGCAAGAGCATCGTCAGTGCACTCCATGTGACAGTTTACAAAAAGCAGACGTCTTGCTCCTGTGAGAGGCGAGAGGTTCAAACGTGCCACAAAACGCACATTCTCAGCATAGGCTCTATCGCCATGGGCAAATGCAAGCTGCGCCTGAGTGATTGCAGAATTGCGCTTAGGGCGATTAAACTCAGGGTTGCGAGGATAAACAAGATCAATATTGCAATAATTACCCATAGTGAGATCCTTAACCACAAGGTCATCACCATAGAAATCAAACATTGTAAAGTTTCCATAAGAGCCCTGGCTCTGTCCTCTAGCGCTTGCAAGCACAACATCCTTAGGGTTTGAACTCATACCAAGAAGCTGAAGCGCATTACAACGCACTGTGAGGCCGATCGGAGATCCGCCATTGGGATTTCTGCGGACCTGAGGATCGTCCGGATCATCCACCCAGTACACCCAAGGAGCGATATATACCCTCATCGGCTGCGCTGCCGAACCATCTGTAAGAGCAGCCATAGCCTGATTGAAATCATTAAAGATATAAGGAGATTTTGCCGCTTCTGCATCACTAAGGCTTCCATCTACATAAAATGCCTTAGGTCCAAGCTGCACGGTCTCGCCTTTGTACTCTATGGTCTGAGACCAAGCTGACAGAGCACAAAGTGCCAGAGCAAACGTCAATACAAATCTTTTCATCGTACCAATATTTAATCAAGTTTTCTATACTTGAAGTTACTGAATTTAACCTCACCTTCACCGATAGCCACAAGTCCTGGAAGCATACTCTGGAACTCGTGGAAGGTGTTATGATTGTAGCCGGAGATCTCAATACCCCAATCGTCCTGCTTCCAGTTGACGCCATCAAGACTGTAATATGCAGAAACAACTTGATGATCGTTGCGCAGACGAAGCCAGCAGTGAGTAACATCTGGGATGCGCTGACGCACACCGCCCTTGTCTCTTCTGAAACGCATTGTGCCTCGCTCGCCAAAGCCTTCGCCGATATAATATTGGCTATTATAATAGAATACAAGGCCAGCAGTAGCGGTTGGGTCACGCTCAATCTCTACCTCAAACTCGTAGGCCTGGTCGCCTGCAACAAACATAAATGGTGCAGAATTGGCCGGGCTGTCGCCTTGAGCCTTGAGTGTGAGCACTCCGTCTGCAATATTTGCGCGAGCAGGATCAAAATCCTTATAATACTTCCAGTCAAGGCCGACGCGGAATTCGCCCAGGCGAGCCTTTCTATCATAAGGCTTGAGCGGGAGCGGTGCAGGAAGTGGATCTTCCACGATATTCTCGCCGAGAGACTCAAACCAGCCTTCTTCATTAAGGATTACAGGCTCAAGAAGGGTCTGACGGCCAAGGTTATAGTAACCGTTTTCGTAGGCGTGATAAACAATGTACCAGCGACCATCAGGAGTATCGATCAATGAACCGTGTCCTCTTGACCACCAACGATCCGTATTGTGGTATGTGTGAACGAGCGGATTGTATGGAGAGTTCTCCCAAGGGCCGTCCACACTTTTACTTCTTGCAATTGCCACAAGGTGACTAGTTGGAGGGCCTGCTGTACCACCTTCCGCTGCGATATAATACCACCAGTCACCGATCTTCTTGATCTTTGGTCCTTCCAAAGCAAGACCTTCAGTAATCCAGCCTTCAGGGATCGGCCAGCCATCGTATACCTTTTCAAGGGTGCCAGGCACGGTATCAAGGCCATCTTCTGTGAGCTGGATGCGACGTCCACCACTGAGGAAAAGCCATTTTGTGCCATCATCACCCACAGCGATACAAGGATCGATATGTCCAACGTGTAGGTCATATGGCTCGCTCCAAGGACCATATGGGGTGTCTGCAGTTACCACAAAGTTGCCGACATTATGCACTGTAAAATAGATGCAGAACTTGTCTCCCTGCTTAGAGATATCAGGAGCCCATACACTGCCAAGGTATGTCTGAAGAGCATAGCTGATGGGTTCCCAGTTCACCAGGTCAGTCGAGTGCCACACGATAAGGCCGGGATTATAATCAAATGACGAGTGGGTCATATAGTAATCCTCGCCATCCCTAACTATTGATGGATCAGGATAATCTCCTCCAAGGATAGGATTGGTAAATGTTCCGTGAGGAGCAGGGTCAGCGCCACATGATGCCAGCAGCACGATGGTGCTGATGAATAAAAGAATTCTTTTCATACAGGTAATGGTTATTATTCTCCCAAATATACAAAAAAAGGCCGATACATTTCTGTACCGGCCCTCTTTATAAGAGTTAAATCTATTATGCGTTAGGGAGACCGTAACCGTTGGTTACATTACCCTTTGACTGCTGGATAGTCTCGAGCGGAATTGGGTGGAAGTAAAGTGGAACTTCTGATGCCTCAATACCTGAAAGGATATTGTAGTCCCAAAGCTGATTCTTATCCTTAACCATACCTGCGCCCCACTGAGTCTTTACATAACCGTCAGCTTCAAGAGCCTTAGCCTCTGCTCCATTAGGATCAATGTACTCAAAGAGACCCTTGATTGCAAGGTTGTGGTCTGTACCCTTCACTGCACCAGCAGATGAAGTTGTTGAGTAGTCATAAACACCTCTCCAACCTGGAGTAAGAGCAGGATTAGACTCATCTCTATCATAGGTCAATGGCTGATCAAGCTTCACGAGCTTAGTCCAGATGTACTGAGACATAACTCTACCGTTAGGGAACTCATAGTAACCATCTGCCTCAAGGCCAGCGATGAGAGCCTTGATGTCAGCACGTACCTGCTTAGACTTTGCTGAGAATGTACCGTTGCGGATCTCATTCCATCTGATATCACCCTCGCCAAGAAGCTCTCTCTTAACCTCAGCATTTACTGCCTCGATGAGAGCATCACCTTTGAGTCCTGAAAGCTTGTGATTGTCATCACCAAATGCTCTTGCACGGAGCTGGTTGAGGATGCTGAGAGCCTCAGCGTCATCGCCAAGCTGTGCAGAAGCCTCCGCAAGAAGAAGCATAGTGTTTGACATTCTGCGCATTACATAGTTAAGACCCGAGTTACGGCACTTAGTTACATAAGGAACCTTCATCTTGCTGATATCCCACTTATTGATAGCGATACCACCATTAAGACGAGAACCAGAAACGAGAGTTACCATTGCTTCGTTACCTGCACCGTCAGAACCAGTTACAACAGCAGAAGCATCCCATCTCTTGTCACCATCCTCATAACCTGTGTAGTAGAATGTAGGCATCACACGGATACCGGAGAACACCTTACAAGGGGCAGCATTGGTGTTACCACCGTTTGATGGACGGCCCTGTGAATATGGACGCTCAGTCTGGTTAGGAGCGATATTACCTACTTCATAGATAGACTCAGGAGAAAGCTCCTTATCGTGCATATACTGGAAACCTCTCTGGAATGGGTTGTTTGCATAGTCACGCTCATCAACAGTGATGAAAGAGAGTGAACCCTTGCGCTCATTAAGAACTTTGCGAAGGTATGTCTGAGCCTCTCTGTAGTAGGGCTGCCAGTCGTTACGGCGAGCATAAGCTGTCTTGTCACCAGTAATCTTCTCTGTGAGCTGAACATCACCATAAAGGCCTGAAACGTCCTTACGGATAGTCTGGTAGCCACCTGCAAGAAGAGCTGCCTCACCGATGAGGTGGTTAGCAAATGTACGTGACATTCTCTCAGCAGTGATACCACCCTCACCAAGGTCATACATATAAGGCTCAACCTCCTTGAGAACAGCGATGATATTGTCAAGAATATCAAATCTTGAAGTAAGAGTATAATCCTCAACTACAGAATTCTCGATACCATAAGGAACATCACCATAGTGACGCACGAGCTCATAGTATGAATATGCCCAGAGGGTCATAGCCTCACCGTGAAGCTGAGTCCAGTAATTTACCTTCTTTGCTTCAATAGCACTCTGGTACTCCTCTTTCTGAGCAATGATATTTGCGATACGAGCACAACGTGCAAGGATTGAATAAAGGTTATTGAACTGACCCTTCTTTGTATCTACAGTTGCAGCTGTAGGCTGAAGGAAACCGATACGTCCGTTACCTGAGTTATACTCTGGATAGTACTCTGCATCTGAGCAAGGGTCATTCCAGTTATAGTTACCACCACCGGCTACGCTACGGTATGTACCATAGCAGAATGCGAGTGTCTTAAATGTCTCTGCAGGAGTTGATGTTACAAAAGCATCATCAGTCTGAGCAGGAGAAGAAACACCGAGATAGTCGCCTGACTTACACTGAGTAAGGAAAAGGCAAGCTACAAGAGCAATAATTGAATATAAAATCTTTTTCATACCTGCCATAAATTAGAATGAAACATTTACACCAAGGACAAATGAGCGAGCACGTGGATATGCACCCCAGTCAAGACCAGGAGTTGGATATGTTGCATTGTTGTGGTGCTCGTTTACGCTAACCTCAGGATCGAGACCTGAGTACTTTGTGAGAGTGAGAAGGTTATATACTGTACCATAGACGCGGAGAGCGCTGATACCAAGCTTCTTAGCAAAGTCGCTGCTTGTAGGAAGAGTATAACCGAGAGTCATGGTGTTGAGACGGAGGTAAGAACCATCCTCGATACCAAGAGTTGAAACTACGCCATCCTCGTTGTAGCAAAGTGGATACTGAGCATTCTTGTTGATTGCGTTGAGTTCCTCTGGAGTGTGAAGTCTCACGAGCTGACCATTCTGGATGTCATAGATCTTGTATGCATCAGCAAGGAATGCCATATGGTTCTGGTATACTGCAGTCTCCTTGTAACCCATCAAAGAAGCCTGACGGTTTACGTTGTAGATCTGGTTGCCTACGCTGTAGTTGAAGTACATACCGAGATCCCAGTTCTTGTAGTTGGCGTTGATGTTGAAACCACCTGTAAACTTAGCGTTCATGTTACCGATGATTGTGTAGTCAGCGTCATCAACGAGCATATTACCATCAGTATCAGCAAACTTAGCCATACCTGGATATGCATTCTGACCTGTAGGAGTTGTTACACCGTGTACAACACCTGTAACAGCAGGGCTCACGTCTGGAATACCTGGCTTAAGAGTATAGAGGTTAGTTGTAGGATCATAAGTGAAGTCATCAGTAGTATACATACCTACATATGTAAGACCTCTTACAAGACCTACTGGCTTGTCTACATAAAGACCATAGTCATTACCAGGGTTACCTGCTGAGAACCAACCTGAACCGTAGATACCGGTTACACCCTCTGCGAGAGCGTCAACGTTGTTGCGGTTGAAGTTGATGTTACCACCAATCTGGAGGCCCCAGTCCTTAGTCTCAACGAGAGTAGCATTGAGAGAGATCTCAAGACCCTTGTTGCTTGTCTGACCTACGTTTGCATATGTTGAGGTGAAACCTGTGATACCAGGGATAGTTGTGCGCATAAGGAGGTCCTTAGTAGTATTCCAGTATGCGTCGATTGTACCTGAAAGCTTACCATCAAAGAGACCGAAGTCTACACCGACGTTACGAGTGATTGTAGTCTCCCACTTGAGGTCAGGGTTTGCCATTGAAGAAGCAAGAGTATATGATACATAGTTTGTACCATTGTAAGTATAGTTGGTTGAGCTTGCAGACCAAGTCTGTGACCAGAGGTCAGAGCTGATACCATCGTTACCTACTGTACCATAAGATACGCGAAGCTTGAGCTCATCCATATCTACGCCCTGCATGAAGTCTTCCTCCAATACCTTCCAAGCAAATGCACCTGCTGGGAAGTAACCCCAACGATGATTAGGAGCAAACTTAGAAGAACCATCGGCACGGAATGTAGCAGTGAAGAGGTAACGGTCCATCAATGTGTAGTTTACACGACCGAAGTATGAAAGGATGCGCTCAGGAGTGTTGTAACCTGTATAGAATGGGTTAGTCTCTGTGCTGTGCTCCTTGTCAAACTGGTTGATCATCGCAAAGGCATTGTCCTTTGTGAAGTTTGAAGGGAAGTGGTCAGCCTTGATAGTCATGCTGTCACCACCTGTATTGGACATCTCCTGACCCACGAGTACATTGAATCTGTGATTCTCACCGAAATTGAACTCGTAACCGAGAGTGTTGGTCCAACGCATTCTCCAAGAGTTACCCATAGAAAGGGTAGCTGCACCGGCAAACTGCTTCTCACCTGTAGCGTCGTCGATATAGTTGTTGTGGATAGCACCGCCCCAGATCTTGTTCTGGTTGTAGCTACGACGGAGAGTGAGGTCAGTGTGATATCTCAAGCCCTTAAGGATGTTCCAGTCGAGAGAAACAGTACCTGTGAGGGTCTGACGCTGACGGAGAGGCTCGTAGTCCATGATACGGTTGTATGGATCATAGCGGTCCCAAAGTGGGTACTTACCATACTGCTCGATAGCGCCCTCTCTGAAAGCAGCTGTATCACCAAGGAGGTCCTCAGTTGCGATTGGACGGAAACGGTATGCAAATGAAAGGAGTGAACCGTTGTTGTTACCGGCAGACTCGTCAGAAACAACTGTTACGTCAGTGTAACGGAGGTCGAGACCTACATTGAGGTTATTAGAGATCTTCTGGTTAACCTTGAGGGCTACATTGGCTCTCTGGTTGTATGAATTAACCTTCATACCCTGCTCGTCATTGTAGTTGACAGAGAAGAGAACCTTAGTATTCTCGTTACCACCAGAAACTGAGAGGTCGTGGCTGTGTGAGAGTGAGTTATTGTAAACCTTCTTCTGGATATCATATGCCTTTACATTCTTGTAACGGTTGATATCGCCATACTTACCGATACCGAAGAGCTTCTCAAATGGCTCAACAAACTGAGAACCATTGGCATCAGCATTTGCCCATACATAAGACACATAGTCATATGGGTTCATTGCCTCGATATAAGCAGTAGGAGTGTTCAACTTAGCATAACCGCTATAGCTGACCTTTACCTTACCCTCCTTAGCACCCTTGGTAGTGATGAGAACTACACCGTTGGCACCACGAGCACCATAGATAGCTGTTGAAGAAGCATCCTTGAGGATGTCGATTGACTCTACCTGATCTGAAGGGATGTCGCTAAGTGTACCTGCAACACCGTCGATGAGGATGAGAGGATCGTTGCTCTGAGAGATAGAGCCACCACCGCGGACGCGGATGTTGATAGTAGCATCTGGACGACCGTCCTGAGAAACGATGTTCACACCGGCGAGCTTACCCTGGAGAGCCTGTGCAATGTTTGATACAGGAGCAGAAGCAAGCTGCTTAGAGTTTACAGAAGCTACAGAACCTGTGAGGTCACGTCTCTTGACTGTCTGATAACCGATAACGACTGTTTCATCAAGGAAAAGAGCATCCTCTTTGAGAACAAAATTATAAACGTTCTGATTCTGAGCCACAGTCATCTTCTCATCAGCATAACCGATGAGGGATGCAACGATTGTAGAACCAGTAGGAACTGTGAGTGTCCACTCACCATCAAGAGCAGTGATTGTACCATTCATAGTACCTTCCACCAAAACGGAAGCACCAATGATTGGCTCACCATTGACATCTTTTACAGTTCCGGAAACTTTCTGCTGAGCAAAAGCTACGCCCCCCCCAATAAGGATGAGAACCGCAGCAAATGCAGCCTTAAGATGAGAATTCATCATAATTTGAACTGATTTAATTAAACTTATAGGTTATTGATTAGTTATAAATCTCTTACGGGCATAAAAATAATCTGCAAATATATCCATTATTTTATATTTAACAAATTTTAAAGTAAGAGGCTATTGTTTTTATAATTTATTGATAATTCCAGCGTTTTTGTTAAATTTGCAAGTTGTAATAACTAATTTAAGTCCTATGCCAAAAGTAATAACATTCGGAGAAATCATGCTCCGTCTTTCTACACCAGGTTATTTAAGATTCGGTCAAGCAAAGCAGTATGATGCCACATTTGGTGGTGGTGAAGCCAACGTTGCAGTATCGCTTGCAAACTATGGCCTTGACGCAAAATTTGTAACAAGACTTCCTAAAAACGACATCGCTAAGGCTTGTATCAACGATCTTCGCTCATACGGTGTTGACACTTCTGATATTGTATACGGTGGTGACCGTGTAGGTATTTATTTCCTTGAGACAGGTGCTGTCGCCCGTCCAAGCAAGGTGGTTTATGATAGAGCAAACTCTTCTATCTCAACTATCCAGCCAGGCGAAATCGATTGGAAGTCAGTGCTCCAGGGAGCAGACTGGTTCCATTGGACAGGCATCACTCCAGCTCTTAGCCAGGGTGCAGCTGACGCTTGCCTCGAGGCAATCAAAGCAGCAAACGAGATGGGCATCACAGTTTCTTGTGACCTTAACTACAGAAAGAACCTTTGGAAATATGGCAAGCAGGCCAGCGAGATCATGCCAGCTCTCGTAGAGGGTTGTGACGTAATCCTCGGTAACGAAGAGGATGCAGAGAAGGTATTTGGCATCAAGCCAGAGGGCTTCGACGTAACTTCAACAGGTGGCCAGATCGACCAGCAGAGATTCCAGAGCGTGGGAGAGCAGCTCATGGCTAAGTTCCCTCGTGCAAAGAAGGTAATCATCACTCTCCGTGGTTCTATCAATGCAAACCACAACACTTGGGGTGGCGTACTTTGGGATGGTCAGACTCTTTATCAGTCTCCTCGCTATGATATTACTCACATCGTTGACCGCGTTGGTGGTGGCGATTCATTTATGGGCGGTCTCATCTATGGTCTTATCTCTTATCCAGAGGACGATCAGAGAGCTCTCAACTTTGCAGTAGCAGCTTCTTGCCTCAAGCACACTATCTTCGGAGACTTCAACCAGGTGACTGTAGCAGAAGTAGAGAACCTCATGAAGGGCGACGGTTCAGGCCGCGTTTCAAGATAATTCATTAACTATGGCAAAATATTCAAAGCTCCAGGTCCTCCAGACCATGAAGGAGACAGGAATAGTTCCTGTATTCTACAATGCTGACGTAGAGATCAGCAAGAAGGTACTCAAAGCTTGCTATGATGGCGGCATCAGAGCATTTGAGTTCACAAATCGCGGCGACTTTGCTCAGGAAGTATTTGCAGAGCTCGTAAAGTATGCCAACAAAGAGCTCCCAGGCATGATTATGGGTATAGGCTCTATCGTTGATCCAGGCACTGCAGCTATGTACATTCAGCTTGGCGCCAACTTCGTAGTGGGCCCTGTATTCAATCCAGCCGTAGCTCCAATCTGCAACCGCCGCCTCATCCCTTATTGCCCAGGTTGTGGTACAATGAGCGAGGTCAGCGCAGCACAGGAAGCAGGTTGCGATGTGTGCAAGATCTTCCCAGGCGACGTGCTCGGACCAGCATTTGTCAAGGATCTCCGCGGACCTATGCCATGGAGCCAGGTAATGGTAACAGGCGGTGTAAAGCCAGAGAAAGCCAACCTTGAGGCTTGGTTCAAAGCTGGTGTTACTTGCGTAGGTATGGGTTCAAACCTCTTCCCTAAGGAAGTTATGGCCGCAGGCGAATGGGAGAAGATCTCTCAGATCTGCAGCGACTCACTCGATATCATCAAACAAATTAAATAAGTATGTCTACTCAGAAAAAACTAATGACTAATTGGCGTTGGTGGCTCTGCTCGCTTCTTTTTGTTGCGACTACAGTCAACTACCTTGACCGCCAGGTACTCTCTCTCACCTACGAGGAGTTCATTAAGCCAGAGTTCCATTGGACAGACGCTCACTACGGAACTATCACATCATTCTTCTCTATCTTCTATGCTATCTGCTGTCTTTTTGCAGGTAAGTTCATTGACTGGATGGGAACAAAGAAGGGTTACATCATCGCCATCGCTGTATGGTCGTTTGGTGCTGTCCTCCACGCTGCTTGCGGTTGGGGTACAACTCTCTTCGTTGACGGTGTTGACAGTGTAGCAGCTCTCAAGGCTCTTGACGTGGCAAGCACTTCAAGCAATGTGCTTCTTGCCATCTCTACTACATCCGTATATCTCTTCCTTCTCTGCCGTGGTATCCTTGCTCTTGGTGAGGCTGGTAACTTCCCTGCAGCAATCAAGGTTACTGCTGAGTACTTCCCTAAGAAGGACCGTGCATTTGCAACATCTATCTTCAATGCCGGCGCTTCTGTAGGTGCTCTTGCAGCTCCTCTCTGTATCCCACCTATCGCTAAGGCTCTTGGTTGGGAGTGGGCATTCATCATCATCGGTGGTCTCGGATTCCTCTGGATCTTCTTCTGGCAGTTTATGTATGAGAAGCCTGAGAAGTCTAAGCACGTCAATGCTGCTGAGCTTGAGTACATCCATCAGGATGACGAAGCTGAGGCTGCTGAGGCTCAGAAGGCTGCTGCTGATGCTGCTGACGAGAAATCTATCTCTCTTTTGGCTGCATTCAAGTTCAAGCAGACTTGGGCATTCATCACTGGTAAGTTCTTCACCGACGGTGTATGGTGGTTCTTCCTCTTCTGGGCTCCATCTTACTTCCAGAACCAGTTTGGTCACAAGGCTTCAGACCCAATGGGACAGGCTCTCATCTTCACTCTCTACGCTATCGTGACTGTAGTTTCTATCTTCGGTGGCTACCTTCCTAAGATCTTTGTAGAGAAGAAGGGTATGAACCCTTATGCAGGTCGTATGCGCGCTATGCTTATCTTTGCATTCTTCCCAGTTGCAGCTCTCTTTGCTCAGCCTCTCGGAATGCATTTCAACAGCGCTTGGTGGCCAGCTATCCTCATCGGTCTCGCCGGTGCAGGACATCAGGCTTGGTCAGCTAACCTCTTCTCAACAATCGGTGACATGTTCCCTAAGAGCACAGTTGCTACTATCACCGGTATCGGTGCTATGGCAGGTGGTGTAGGTTCTATGATCATCCAGAAGGTTGCAGGTAACCTCTTCGTTCACGCTGAGGAGATGGGTTCTGCATTTACATTCTTCGGATTTGAGGGCAAGCCAGCAGGTTACTTCATCATGTTCTGCTTCTGCGGTATCGCATATGTACTCGCATGGTCTATCATGAAGAGCCTCGTACCTAAGTACAAGAAGGTAAATATCTAGTATTAGATACTTCGTTGATATAAAAAAGACTCTGACTAAGTTTAGCCAGAGTCTTTTTTGGTTATATTTGTGACTGAATATAAATATAATATGTATAAAATCGGTATAATCTGCGCAATGCAGAGCGAGCTCGAGCTTCTCTCTCGCCAATACGACAGCAATTCGGAGCACATCCGTTGTGTGCTTTCTGGGATTGGCAAGGTCAACGCAGCGATGGCAGCCAGCACGCTCATCGACAGTTTCAAGCCTGACTGCATGCTCTCAATCGGCGTTGCCGGCTCATTTGCCGAAGGCATAGTGGAAGGCGATGTAGTCATCGCATCAGAAACTGCCTACCACGATGTGTGGTGCGGCGAGCATTGCAGTTTCGGCCAGGTCGAAGGACAGCCGCAGAGATTTGCTTGCGACAGCAAGTTGCTTAGTAAAGCGACAGCTGCACTGCCAGAAGCTAGAGTGGGTCTGAATATTACCGGTGACCAATTCTATATCAGTATGGAGGAAGATGCACGCCAGAAAAACCTCTACCCAGACGCTCTCTCTATCGATATGGAGGCAGCAGCGGTAGCCCAGGTCTGCAGGGCTAAGGACGTGCCGTTCCTCGCAGTCAAGATCATCAGCGACCAGCACAATGACGACCGTCAGGCAGAGAGATATGCAGACTTCTGGGACAATATGGCAGACAAGTCATTTACAGTTATTAAAAAGATAATCAACTCATTATAAAGATGAAAGCAATTCCTAGTTTTACAATAGACCATCTCACATTGCTTCGCGGCATCTACGTATCACGCACAGACAAGGTGGGAGATGAGACTATCACTACTTTTGATATCCGCATGGTGGAACCCAACAGACAGCCTGCATTGTCACAGGAGTCTATCCACACCATCGAGCACTTGGCCGCAACATACCTTCGCAATGAGCCACAATGGCAGGACAAGATCATCTACTGGGGACCTATGGGATGCCTCACAGGCAACTACCTGATTATGAAAGGAGAGCTCCAGCCAGCTGACATCCTTGACCTTATGAAAGACACATTCAGATTTATTGCAGAATTTGAAGGGGAAATCCCAGGCGCAAAACCTAAGGATTGCGGAAACTGGTCACTCCACGACCTTGAAGCAGCTCGCAAGGACGCCCGCGTCTACCTTGAAGAAGTATTGAATAAAGCTCAGTAGTATGCGCATTACTCTTCTGACAGTAGGCAAGACAGATGTTGATTGGGTGAAAAGCGGCTTGGAGTTATATACATCCAGGCTCAAACACTATATCCCCTTTGACGTAGTCTGCCTGCCGGAGCTCAAAAACGTCTCCGCTCTGAGCAAAGACCAGATTAAAGAAAAGGAAGGGTCAATGCTACTTAAGAGCATCAAGAATTCTGACCAGGTCATCCTTCTTGACGAGAGAGGCAAAATGTTCCGCTCAGTGGAGTTTGCAAAATATATTCAGGAGAAACTCAGCCATAGCTCATCTGACATCGTATTTGTAATCGGAGGAGCCTACGGTTTCTCCGAAGAAGTATACAATAGAAGCAACGGAAAGATCTCACTTTCACCTATGACCTTCTCTCATCAAATGGTGAGAACGATTTTTGTAGAGCAATTATATAGGGCATTTACTATTTTAAAAGGCGAACCCTATCATCACGAATGAAGCTCGACCTAGAGAAGCATTATAAAGAACTGATTACCGGATTTCTACTTTTTGCAGGAATCCTGCTGATGTTGTTGTCCTTTAACCAATTTGACACGGCGCCAGACAGCAACACCGTAGCTCGACGCACTTCTGCTATATTGGAGAAGCGCATGAAGTTGCTTGAGGACTATATGGTAGATGCTCACTCTCAGGATATCAGCAGATGGATAGATCTGGGAGAAATTCCTGAGGATATGGTCATATACAGATATTGTAATGACACGCTCCAGAGCTGGGTAAACGAGTTCCCGGTATCAAATGATGATATTCGCACCAAGGCTTATAGGCCTTTTGTTCCCAACCCTAGAATATCTATCATCTCACCTCTCAACGATATTGGACCTGAAATCAAATATCTGAATTTAGGACCCAAATGGTACCTGACCAAGAGCATAGGAGATGAAAAATGCCGTATTCTTGCGGGACTTGAAATCAACAACACCAGATTTTGGGGCAATGCCAGCAGCATAAACCCTAAGCTGAAGATGCACAGGCAGTTCAACATCCGACCGATAAGTCAGGATATCGGAACAAGCGTCTCTGTGCAGGGCCAGCCGGTATTTGTCATCACTCAGGAAGTCCTGACCCCAAGCAATAACAACAACCTGCCGATGATGATGATTGGCGTGATTCTGCTCATCGCTGCATGCATCACGCTCCTCGATAGGAAGCGCACCCTCAGAAGATCCATTCTGTGTGCAATTATTGTCTTCGGATCGCTCCTGCTCGTATATATTTTGGGCGAAGGGTCGGGCGTTCAGTATCCGCTCTTCTCACCTGTTTTGTATGCAGACGGCACTATACTATATTCGCTTGGCGCAATAGTTATATTTAACCTAGCTGTATTTTATCTTGGCGTCAGCTTTTACCTGATGCGCGAATACATCTGCAACAAGGTAAAGAGCAGAAAAGCTGCCATATGCACTGTCATCGGCTTCATCCTATGCGTGCTCTCTCTCTTTGTGTACAGCTTCCATCTGCTGCACAGCATCATTCTGAACTCCAACATTTCTCTTCAGATATACAAGTTTATTGACATAACTCACTTCTGGAGCATTCTGGTCTATATATCGTTCCTCACAGTCTTGATGAGTGTGCCTCTTCTGCTGCAGACAGTCCAGACATTGTTCCAGGAGCAGTTGGGATGGAAGAAGTTTGATGCTTTTTCTCTAACTAGTCGCATCATCTGCTCAATAATTTTTGCTTCCTATCTTCTTGTTCTTTCTTCTGTAATGGGCGAGAAGAAAGAGGCTCAAAGGATAGACCTGCTCGCCAAGAGGCTTTCATTTGACAGAGATATCGCTCTTGAAACCAGACTGCGCAGAGCGGAGGCACAGATTGCAGACGATATGATCATCTCTGCCTTATCAGTATTCAACAATACTGCATCATCAATCAGAAGCCGACTTTCAGACTATTATCTTGCCGGAGAAAACCAGAACTATAATATTTCGGTATATGTCCTCAACAGCAGCAATACGACAAAGGCAGCTATAGACCAGTACAACGAGCTGATTGGAGATGGAACACCAATATATAACGGCTCCCGCTTCCTTTATGTAAAGCCGGAAAACGGACATTCCTACTATGTAGGTGTTTTCCTCTATCTGATTCAGGATAGCGGAGTATCAAGGGTTCTTGTCCGACTTGACGAGAGAGAGACAAGAGGAACAAAAGGATATGCCGGTATCTTCGGATTTAACCCTCCGGGAATGGTCGTATTACCTAATGGATATTCATATGCCAGATATAATGGATATGCATTGTCTTCTTACAAGGGCAATCAAGTCTATTCATTGAAGCTTAGTCCGGAAGAATATGACCGCATCTATCGCAATCAGGAAAAGACATATATAGAAGGAGACACCTATCATTTCTATTACAAAATCGGCGACAACGAAGCTGTCATTATCTCCAGAGCAAAGACAAGCCTGTTTACCATCATCGTAGCGGGTTTGTTTATCGGTCTCGTTTCGTTCTTTGCAATGTCTTTGCTCGGCATCAGACGCGCACTCCACAAAAAGGACAGGATTCACCGCAGCTACTATAAAAACAGGATTTCCATCGTCCTGATGGGCTCACTGACCCTCATTATGCTTTCAATGGCAGTTGCCAGCATACTCTTTGTCTACTCGCGTAATGATATCAATCAGCGCAATATTATGACGGACAAGATCAGAGCTATCAACTCTATGATTGAGGCAGAGATAGACAATGGCCTGGCTATATCCCCTGCAAACCGAAATGCCCTGACGAGAATCATCGAAGTAATCGGCCGCGACACCAATTCCGACATAACTATTTATACCACAAGCGGAAAGCTTCTCACTTCTACTACACCTATAGTCTTTGAGAGCTTAATGTTAGGAGACCGAATTGATGGCTACGCCTACGAACAGATATACTATAGCAACAAGCATCATTGCATCAGACAAGATCAGATCGGAGAGATCCGCTATTATAATATGTATGCTCCTATCCTGGACATAAACGACAACATAGTAGCGATTATGTGCTCTCCATATAATGAAGACAGCTACGATCTGGAGGAAGACGCAGTCAACCACTCTATGACAATGCTATCTATCTTCCTTCTTTTCTTGCTGATGGCACTGTTCTTCATTACCAATGTTGTTGACAAGCTATTCTCTCCTCTACTGGAAATGAGTTCTAAGATGGACTCAGTAGACTTGGGTAAACTTGATTATATTTACTATAAGAGAAACGACGAAATCAGCCCACTCGTAGTCGCATACAACCGCATGGTGCAGGAGCTTGAGGATAGTGCCAAGAAACTTGCACAAGCCGAGCGAGACAAGGCCTGGAGCGAAATGGCAAGGCAGGTAGCCCACGAGATCAAGAATCCTCTGACACCAATGAAGCTTCAGCTTCAGAGGGTCATCAGACTCAAGCAAAAAGGCGATGAAAACTGGAAAGAAAGATTTGACGAGGCAAGTAGAGTGCTTCTTGATCATATTGATATTCTGACAGATACCGCCAACGAATTCTCGACATTTGCCAAGCTTTACACTGAAGAGAGTACAAGAATCGACCTTAACAAGCTGATTAAGGATGAGATCACGATGTTTGACAATAAGGAAAACATCCGCTTTGATTACATCGGCTTTAATGATGTGCACATCTTGGGTCCAAAGCCACAATTGACACGAGTATTTGTAAACCTGATAAACAATTCCATCCAGGCTATAGGTAACTCTGAAAATGGTCGCATCATGGTATCTCTGAGAAACTCCATCCAAGAAGGCTATTATGATATAGTGTTTGAAGACAACGGACCTGGCGTTTCAGAAGAAAACGAGCAATACCTCTTCACTCCTAATTTTACCACTAAGAACGGAGGATCAGGTTTGGGTCTGGCTATTTCCCGCAGCATCCTTAACCGATGCAATGCAAGCATAAGCTACAGTCGCTCGTTTACTCTTGGAGGAGCATGCTTCTGTATAACTTATCCAAAAGAAGACGTAGTGGCTTAATATTTGTAGGATAAAGATTTGTGAGATTATTTGAGATTTTCATACTAGTATCGATATTACTTATCGCTTCCATCTCAGCATTTGCTCAGGGGCACAAACACGATGTTTTAGTACCTATCGGCAAATATATGGCTAAGGGGGATGCCGAGTGTCTCTCCGTCTGGTTTGATGAAAATCTGGAAGTCAGCATTTTCTCCAAAAGTTGCGAAGCCAGCAGGTCACAGGCAAGACGCATCTTCAAGCAATTCTTCAAGGAACACAATCCTCAGTCCTTTAATATCACTCACGTTGCAGAAAGCAGAAATATGAAACACGTGCTCGGACATCTGCACACCGGCAGTGAAAGTCTGACCGTTACGATTTTTGTGAGTTCTGAAGATAATATCTACAGAATTCAGCAGTTAAAGATTGAGCGTCAGTAATTTTGATTTGCGAAACTTGATTGTATTGACTAAATTTGCGCCGTCTTTTTAAGAATTTAATTATAAATCAATACAATTATGGCAACTACAGCTGATTTCAAAAACGGACTTTACCTTAGATATAACGGAAAGCC
>JAFNUQ010000191.1 GCA_017383945.1 Bacteroidales bacterium
GCTGTCAAATCCCTTTCTCTGTGCAGAACCTTCTCTGCGTGCAGAAATCTCGTATGGATAGTCAAAAGACTCTCCGTCCTTAGAGAAAACAAGCATATATGTGCCAGGAGTTGCATTTTCTGCAATAGCCACATCTACAAAAAGATAGTTAGCGCTCTCAGCCTTGTGTGTGCCTGTGATGCTCACACCCTTAGGACCCTCGATTGCAACATCATAGCTGCTGATGTCCTCACCATGTACCATAATCTGGAGAGGAGTCTTGATGCCGGTCCACCAGCAAGGTGGCTCAATATGTGCGATGCGGTCACGCTCGCTCTCGATGCTCCATGCCCATGGTGCTTCAAGCTGCACGCTCACTTTCACCCAATCATTGCCCAAGCTGCGCTTGTAGATGATGGTGTTGTCGGCAGTAGAGAGGATTTCAAACTCAGCCTCTGTGCTGCAAAGAGCAGGGTGGCTGTGCTTGGTGTCTGCTAGATAGCGGTAAAAGTCTGTAAATGAGTTGGTTTTCCACTCCATCACAGGATCTTTGTCAAAGAATGCAAATCTGTGGTCATAGCCGATCTCCTGAGCGGTGTAGATGAGTGGTTGTGTGTTTGGAAGAGTCCATGCAAGCACACTCATCGCCTGCCATGCTTCGCCCATCCTCTCAAACTCGGTACCTGCCCATGAGTTCTCGTCGTGGTTGGATGTAAACGAGAGTCTGAGAGCGTCCTTAGGATAGGTCTCAGCATTCCAATTGATATAGTTCACAAGGCTGTCAACCTGCTGAGTGCCCTGTGCGATAGCGTTGAGAAGGTGGTGTTCCTTCCAAGCATAAGTAGCATCAAATCCTGCTTCATGAAGCCAAGTCTCTTCGCCCTCTGCAAGGAAATAAAGAGTTCTGTCGTAGCTCTCGCGCATAGAAGCGATGGCCTTTGTCCAGAAGTCCTGTGGCACTTTGTATGCCACGTCACATCTGAAACCGTCGATGCCTCTGTCAAGCCAGAAACGCATTACCTTTTCCATTTCTACGTGTACCTCTGGGCAATCATAGTTGAGCTTTGCGATATCTGTCCAGTCATACTCTACGATGGTCTTTCCTGACTCGTCTCTTACATACCACTCTGCAGGTTTTTCTGTTACCCAAGGATGGTCTGGAGAGGTATGGTTGGCAACCCAGTCGATGATAACCTTAAGGCCGAGTCTGTGAGCCTCTGCCAAGAACTCATCAAAATCCTGAAGTGAACCAAACTCAGGGTTGACATCGCAGTAATTGCGGATTGCATAATAAGAGCCAAGAGAACCCTTCCTCTCAAGTTCTCCGATAGGGTAGAGTGGCATAACCCACACTACGTCTACACCAAGATCCTTAAGTTCAGGAAGCTTGGCGGTAGCTGCATCAAAGCTGCCCTCCGGAGTCATCTGGCGCACGTTCATCTCGTACACTACAGAGCCCTCAATCCAGGCAGTGTTGTCCTCAGTCTGAGCACTCTTCTGAGTGCAGCAGCAAGCAAGCAGGACGATTGCTAATAAACTGTAAAAACGTTTCATTATTGTAATATATTATTTGATATCTTTCATCCAATCAACTCCTTCGTGAAGATTGTTATTGTCTGTAAAGTCCCAAAAAGAGTTGTTTTCCCAGGTGCTTCCGTAGGCCCAGGCTGCGGGGTAGGTATAC
>JAFNUQ010000192.1 GCA_017383945.1 Bacteroidales bacterium
CCAGTGCTGGATGCAAGGCAATCGCCGACAGACGGCACCGGCTCAGCGTATGGTGGACTTCACGAGAAAGAAACTATCGTATGACCTTCCCGCATCATCCTACTCGCCCGGACTCATCTCCTCCCCACTCCACTTCTGGATGCCGGAGTTCATCTGCAGCCGACTACAGAAAGGGTTCGAGCACTTCGGACGCACCTCGCGCGGTTTCCTCACCAACGAGGCCACGGTGATAGGCATGGAGACCCGCACCTCGGCCCCTGTGCGCATCATCCGCGACCGCGAGACACTGCAGCACGTCACCGTCGGCGGACTCTTCCCCTGCGGTGAGGGAGCCGGCTATGCTGGAGGCATCGTGTCGGCCGGTATCGATGGCGAACGATGTGCCGAGGCTGCCGCCGAATTTGTAAAGAATTGTTTCAAGAACGCTTAAGAAAGACTCAAAGATATGGAAATCAAAAGTGCCGAATTTGTCATTAGCAACACCCGCATAGACCGCTGCCCACAGACAGGACTGCCCGAGTATGCCTTCATCGGCCGCTCCAACGTGGGCAAGTCGAGCCTCATCAACATGCTCACCCGCAAGCCCAAACTGGCCATGACATCGGCCACGCCGGGCAAGACGATGCTCATCAACCACTTCATGATCAACAAGGCGTGGTACCTCGTGGACCTTCCCGGTTATGGCTATGCCCAACGCGGCAAGAAAGCTAAGGACAAGCTGACACAGATGATCGAGAGTTATATCCTCGGACGCGAGCAGATGACCAACCTCTTCCTCCTCATCGACATACGCCACGAGCCACTGGCCATCGACCTCGAATTCATCGAGTGGCTGGGCGAGAATGGCGTGCCCTTTTCCATCATCTTCACCAAGGCCGACAAACTGGGTCTGCAACGCCAACGCGAAAACGTGGAGCGCTACCTCGCACGCCTATCGGAGCAATGGGAAGAACTGCCGCCACATTTTGTCACCTCATCAGAGAAGGGCCTCGGCAGAGACGAGGTATTAGGTTACATCGAACAAATCAATGAGAGCTTAGCTCAGATCTAAATCCAGAGCCTCTCGCATTCTTTGAAGAGCCGGATTGCGTTGTTCGAGAATCTGAAACTGTTCAACACGGCTATATATCTTGTGGGTAGATTGCGTCTCCTCAATAGCCACTGCTATTGACAATGTCTTATTCTGCAGTTGCTGACGCAGAAACTCCTCTATCTGAGGACGCATCCTCGAGATATCCGTTGCCACCATATGGTTGTCAACGCTGACTTTTATCACAGAAGCATCAATTAGCGCTGGACGAATACTAAGCAGACGTCCAGATAATGCAGATTCCTCCTTGGGAAGACTCGTGGCAAACTGCTTCCAGCAAATACGCACTCCATCCTCCGAGACTGGCAGGTCCCCAACAGGCTGAGAGGCGACAGAAGTACTTGCTACAGGGGCACTCTTACCGCTCTGAGGAGAATCCACAGAATCGTTCACTCGTCCTCGAATAGAGAAACCGGGACGCTTGAATGTAGACGCGGGACGAGTACTTTGACCATTTGCAGAAGGCAATACGGACGCGGATGGAATGGCGCTGCTAGATTCACTTGCAGACACAGCATTCGGCTGTTGCTGCACAGTGGAGGAAACCGGCTTACTATTATTCGGCTGGTTCGCTGAGGCGGCAGCTACCGCCTTTTGGAAGAGGGGTTTAAGTCGTTTGGGGCTACGCCCCGAGCCCACCTCATCTGCCTCGCCCGTAAGTTGCGCCAACTGAATGAGCGTGAGTTCTACAAGCAAACGCTTATTCTTGCTGACACGGTAGTTGAGGTCACAATCATTACACAACTTGATCGCATGAATCAAGAATCGCTCGTTGCACTTCTGTGCTTGTTCGCGATAACGTTCACGCACATCGTGACTCACCTCGAGCAAAGGAAGCGTAGCCGCCTCACGACTTACGAGTAAATCACGCAAATGTGCGGTAAGATTGGTGATGAAATTTCCTCCATCAAACCCACGGCGCAACACCTCATCAAAGAGGAGCATCGTCTCGCTGATCTTGTGCTCAATGAAGAGATCAGTGAAGCGGAAGTAGTAGTCGTAATCTAAAATATTGAGACTACCGATAACTCCCTTGTAGGTCACATTGCCTTGCGTATAGCTCACCATCTGATCAAAGAGTGAGAGTGCATCACGCATACCTCCATCGGCCTTCTGAGCGATAGTATGCAACGCCGCGTCTTCTGCGGTGACACCCTCCTTAGCTGCCACCTTAGCCAGATGCTCCACGATGTCGCTCAG
>JAFNUQ010000014.1 GCA_017383945.1 Bacteroidales bacterium
ATCATGAAGGCTATCAACATCGTAGAACCTCCTAAGTACATCCTTGGAGATGCTAACGGCGACGAAAAGATCAACGTTAAGGACGCAACACTGGTTCTGCAGTATGCTTTTTAGGACCGCAGATGTTTACGATTGCTTCTGCAACTTCCTTGCCTCTCAGGTCAACAAATGTGATTCTGCGTCCTGAAACTACATAGATGAACTCAATATGATGATCTGGTGTCATCGGATGTGGCTGGCTTCCAATCTGAACTTTGATTGTATCTTCGTCAATGCGGGTTACGTGAGGAACATGCTTCTCCTGACTTGCGTCTACTGTGTTGGCTGTGAGTTCTTCCATCGGTTCTCCACAACATACTACAGGTACTCCTGAATCAACCAATTTTTGAACAACGTTTCCGCAATGGCGGCATCTATAAAATTTTACTTCCATTTTCTTTTAGTTTTAAGATCTCTTTATTTACTGTGTCGGCTTGTCGCCAGACGCTCTTGATATTGCGAGTTCTGTGCCAAACTGCATAAAACTTCCCCTTCCGCTCATTGTCCTGCCTCCTTTGGTAACTATAAATGGCAGTTTCCGCACCCTCCCCGCCCCTTCCGCAGCCCACAGCCAACCTGCGCTGCCTCTCGTGTGCGCCAGAGGCTGTTTCCGTTCACAACAGCCACCTGAAGCCCTCTCTTGTATGCAAAACCGCTTCTCCATGCACACGACTGCTTCAACTAACTCCCTCCTGTGTGCACCAGGAGTCATCTCTGCACCCATGTCACTCCTCCTGACGCCTCCTGGGTGCGCCAGAGGCCTTTTCCGCTCACGGGAGCGTCGTTCTGCTACCACTCGTGTGCACTGGAGCCCGTTTCCGCATACCAGAACCAGTTGTTGTCGCGGAAAGCAACTGACTCCGACCGGGTACGGCCTTCGGCCTATCCTTCCCAGCCTGTCGGCCGGGCCCCTTCCGCTCACGAGTCGCGGACGACTACGCCCGCCTGGAGTCAGCAGCCATTCCGCTCTGCGTCATCATCACTCGCCGCCCTCCCGTGTGCGCTGGAGCCCGTTTCCGTTCACGGGAATCTCGTTCTGCTACCACTCGTGTGCTCTGGAGCCCGTTTCCGCCCCCATCTCTCTCCTTCTGATGCCTCCTGTGTGCACCAGAAGTCATCTCCGCACCCATGTCACTCCTCCTGACCCCTCCTGTGTGCGCTGGAGGCCTTTTCTGCTCACGGGAGCGTCCGAATAGACGTAACGGACTGAGCAACAGTCGGCGAGCAGTTACAGCGGACTTGGCTGTCTGCTTGGGGAGCCCTAGCCACCCGCGGCTGATAGCGGGGGAACCGCAAGTGATGTCGACTGATGTCGGCATCACGAAGTGGTGGGATGGAGCGCAGCGACAGGCTCCACAAGGAGAGCAGCGCAAGTCCCAACGCGCTCTGCCGGTGTGTACTTTGCCACGCAGAACCCATCCGATGTGGCCGTTTGCAATTACTTTTACTGCCACTAACATACCGTGGATGGTCCTATAAATAGTGCATGATCATCCACGGTCCTATTTTGTAAGATGCTGCATATCAGCCATATAACATTTTGACGCGTGGATGGTCATGCATACAAAAACTGACCGTCCACGGTTTGGGTTGAGATAGGGTGGATGGGCCTCGCACGGAAACAACGGCAGCGTGCCCGGTGTGATTTCAGAGCGCACACCGAGCACGCTATGATTTTTCAATCCTTTGACAATCAATTATATACGTTTTGTGACCGTGCTCGGTGTGTAGCCTAAAATCACACCGAGCACACTTGTCAATAGTGGGTGCTGGTGCATACGAGAGTGAGAAGGAGGAGGCAACTGTGGACAGAGAAGGACTCTGGCGCACACTAGAGTGAGATCGAGGGGACAGGGCTGGAGCGCAAAGATAAAAAAAAGAGCTCGCTGTCTGCGAACTCTTCTTGGTAGTGGGTAGGGGAATCGAACCCCTATTGCAAGATTGAGAATCTTGAGTACTAACCGTTATACGAACCCACCGTTTTGGGATTGCAAAGATACGAATAAATTCTGGTTTTGCAAATTTTTCCCAAAAGTTTTTTAAAAATTTTTACTTGATTCGGTACGGAGCGTCTTCGTAAAGGAGGAAACGCTTTGCTTTTCTGATCCATTTCTGCTCTTCAGCCTTGACATGCTCCTGTACAACATCAAAACTCAGGTCACCCTTGAGGTATTCTGTAATTACAGGATCTGCAACCTTTTTGAAGAGCTCAGGGAACATTTCAAACTCTGAGTATCTGTCAGCAAAGTACCTCATCAGCTGAAGCGTGTGCAGAAGCGAATGATACTGGGTGCCAGGACGAAGCATTATCTGGTAGCCATAGCAGGCTTGACCCGCATAACGACCGGCCGAAGGAGTAAACGAGCAAGGTCGCATCATAACAGCCGGAGTGCTTGGCAGGAGCCTCACGTCCTCGTGCTTGATGAATGGTGCTCCGAGATATTCATATGGCCTGGCAGTGCCGATGGCAGGAGTGATTGATGTGTTGTTCCACAATCCGCCGCCGGAATACATTTCGCAGCTGAACATTCCTGGTATATCAGACGATGGCGCGATTGCCCAAGGGAGCATATCCTTTCCTGCATAGGATAGGTGTGCGGAAATCACGTGAAGCGGAAATTTTGCACCGATCTCATTGTAATAGAGCAAGCACAGCTCGCCAAGCGTGAGTCCGTGACGATGAGCAACCTTTGGGGTCCATATGTCTGCCTCGATGGCCGGAATAGTGCCTTCTACAACTCTGCCGGCAGGATTGATGTGGTCAATGATGTATATAGCCGGGCTTTCCGGATCACGGGCACACATGCTCATCAGCTGCATTACGTCTCTTGTGTAGTTGAAGTAACGCGATCCCACGTCCTGAATCTCAACTACTATGGCATTGAGACCTTCAAGGTCTGCTGCGTTGAATTCGATGTGATTGGTGCCTGGTGTGAGCTCTGTGCTGTGAGGAAGAAAAATCTTTGCAAGATTTCCCCTCTCTCTGAATATGTCATATAGAAATCTGGAAGAGTAAGGATTCCAGCAGTTCTGTGTGCAGAAGCAGGCAACCTTACCCTCCATTAAAGCTTTGTCTAGCTGATCTTCTATTGGCGTGGTTCTGAATGAGAACATATCAGTTTCTGTGCTATTGCGATAACCTTCTCACCGAGAGCCTGAGCTTCTTCTTCGGTCGGAGCCTCAGAATAGATGCGGATGATAGGCTCTGTGTTTGATCTGCGGAGGTGTACCCACTGTCTGCTCTCCTCAAAATCGATCTTTACGCCGTCAATAGTTGTGAGCTTCTCGTTCTTGAACTCTTCCTTGACTGCAGCAAGAATCTGGTCGATGAGTGCGCTGTCGCTGAGCTCGATCTTGTTCTTTGCGATGAAGTAGGCAGGGAGGGTCGCTTTGTAGGCACTCACGCTCATATTCTTGTGAGCAAGCTGGCTGAGGAAGAGGGCTACGCCGACCATTGCATCTCTGCCGTAGTGGCTTTCAGGATAGATGACGCCACCGTTACCTTCGCCACCGATAAGGGCTCCGACCTCGCGCATCTTGGTTGTCACGTTGACCTCGCCGACAGCTGCAGCATACCAGGTGCCGCCCTGCTTCTCTGTCACGTCGCGGAGTGCGCGGCTTGAACTGAGGTTGGAAACAGTGATAAGAGGGCTCACGCCTTGCTTAGCTGCACGCTCAAGCAGGTATTCGGCTACTGCCACGAGAGTGTATTCTTCTACAAACGGCTGACCGTCTTCGCAGATAAATGCGAGTCTGTCTACATCTGGGTCAACGCTGATACCGAGCACTGCGCCCTCGCTCACTACTCGCTCGCTGAGCTCAACGAGGTTGGCAGGGAGAGGTTCAGGGTTGTGGGCAAATATGCCGTTAGGCTCACCGTTGATGGTGATACACTCAACGCCAAGCTGCTCGAGCAGGGCAGGCATAATGATGCTGCCGACAGAGTTTACCGCGTCAAGAACAACCTTGAAACCGGCAGCCTTGATGGCCTCCTTGTCTACTGATGGCAGATTGAGCACCGAGTCGATATGATAAAAAAGAATTATAGGAAAAGATTGATTCTTGTATTCACTTTGCTGGATTAAAGGCAGTAGGTGAATCGGTTGAAAAGCCTTGGGAATATTATACAAACAATATTTCAGGTACATTGATTTTA
>JAFNUQ010000193.1 GCA_017383945.1 Bacteroidales bacterium
CTCTTGATGATGAGGCAACCAAAGTAAAGCGGATCGAGAACGAGCTGAGCTGCCTTCTCCATAGTCATACCCTTGTTCTTGCGGAGTTCATAAAGGAGGTTTGCATACTCAGCGGTCTTCTCGCTTGTAGCAGGATCGATGATAGTAGCCTTGCCGATGTTCTTGAGACCGAGCTTGTCTGCGAGAGCAAAAATCTCGTCAGGGTTACCGATAAGGATAATTTCTGCGATATCGTCTGCAAGAGACCTGTCAGCAGCTGTGAGAGTACGCTCCTCGAGTGACTCAGGAAGCACGATGCGCTGTTTGTTTGACTTAGCGCGTGCAATAATGCTTTCAATAAGTGACATAGTGTTATTTTGTTTATATTGTTTATCTGATAACAATCATACAAATATAATAAATCTTCGTGATTTTTAGTATCTTGCACACAAAAGTACAGAGATACAAGACAAAATGAAAAAATTATTACTGACCATCTTAGTAGTGCTAGGCTTTACCACAGTCCTCAATGCACAGAACACAGCAGGCAATATGTCCAAGGCAATGGCCGATTGCTTTATCGACAGATTTCCTGATCCGGACATGATCCACTCCTACAAGTCCTCCAACACTATCTCTTGGCAACCAGGTTATGTAATGTTTGCTCTTGAGCACGTGTGGCGCAACACAGGAGACATCCGCTATTACAACTACATCAAACGCTATATAGATCAGCACGTTGACGAGGAAGGAAACATCCGCCAATTCACTCCTGACGCCCTCGACCATTTTATCCCTGGCTATGCTTGTCTTCTCATCTACGAGCAGACCGGCGAGGCAAAATATGCAAAGGCAGCAGAGAAATTCCGCGAAGCGCTCAGGACCTACCCTCGCACAGAGGAAGGAATGTTTATTCACGGCGTGCGCATGCCTCAAGTCTGGATTGATGGCGTATATATGGGCCAGATGTTCCTGCTTCGCTATGCCAAGACAATGGGACATCCTGAAGATTATGCCGAAGTCGTGAAGCAGATCAAGGGCGTAGTCAAGCTCTGCGGCAGAGAAGACGGACTTCTTGTGCATGCTTGGGCACCTAAGGGCACTGGTCGCTGGCCGGGAGATGGCGCTTCGCCTGAAGTATGGAGCGAGGGTCTTGGATGGATAGCAGTGCTGCTCGCAGACTGGTCAGACTGGATGCCGGCTGATACTCCGGGCTATGACGAGATCCTTGAGATCACTAAAAATCTCTGCAAGGGACTCAAAGGCTGCCAGGACAGCAGAACAGGACTCTGGAGCCAGGTCGTGGACAAGCCATATGCCGAGGGCAACTGGAACGAGACATCAGGCTCTGGAATGTTTACTTACCTGCTCCAACGCGCTATCGATAAGGGATTTATCCCAGCAGAAGAATATCAGAGCGTGATTGATAAGGCCTACGACGGACTTCTGAGCAAATGCATACGCAACACCGACGGCTACTACAACCTCATCGACTGCAGCAGCATCGGCATCAAACGCAATTATCAGGAATACATTTCGCAGCCGCGTGAGATCAGCACATTCTGCTCATTCGCCTCATTTATGCTTGGCACAGGAGCAGTCGAGTGGCGTCGCGCCCACCCGGCAGGAAGCGTGCTCAGCAGCCCCTTCTACTGCTGCGACTACAGCCAGGGCAAGGTTATGAGGATGGAAGACGGAAAGGTTGTCTGGAAGCACGACGCTCCCCTGACCAATGACCTTTGGGTGCTGGATAACGGCAACATTCTCTTTACTACGGGCAAGGGCGTGCTGGAGCTGGACGCTCAGATGGATACTGTTTTCCACTACGAGTCACAGAGCAGCATATTCGCCTGCCAGAGGCTGGCAAATGGTAACACATTTATCGGCGAATGCAGCGGCGGTCGCCTGATTGAGGTCAGTCCTAAAGGCAAGATTGTCAAGTCGTTGAGCATTGTACCTGAGGGCGGAAAGGCAGACGACGGTTACATTCGCAATGCGCGTAAACTCGCCAACGGCAACTATCTCGTGGCACACTATTCGGGCCGCAAGGTTGTGGAGTATGACCGCAGAGGCCGCATCGTCTGGGAAGCGCCGGTGAGCGGCGGGGCACACTCTGTAGCACGCACCGCAGAAGGACACACTATTGTTGCTGCAACCGACAAGGACAAGAACCCGATGATTATTGAATTTGACAAGAAAGGTGAGATCGTCTGGACCCTCTCCAACTCAGACCTGAAAGGAGAGCCGCTGAAGTTTATGTCAGGTTTTCAATATCTTCCGGAGAGCGATAGTTTTGTCTTGACCAACTGGCAGGGACATAAAATCCGCCAGAAAGGTCCGCACATACTTCACGTCAGCAGGGACAAGAAGATTCTTGAAAGCCTTGGAGACAATCCCGATATCGTGACTATCTCATCGATATTTATTCCAGGCAAGAAAAGCTCAGAGGTCGTGCATTAATCTTCGGATGCCTCTGGCACAGACATATTGATAGTCAATTTATTAAGAGTAGCGATAAAGTCTCGCTGCTCTTTTTCATCTATACCGACCAGGGCCTGATCCAGAAGGAAGACGCCGGATTTCTTTGCTTCAACTTTCAGCTCGTCTGCAAGTTTAGTGAGGCGCACGATATTTGACCTGCGATCCTGCGTATTCTGCGCCCTGACAGCAAATCCCTTTTTCTCTATCGCATCTACAAGCTTGGTAACAGAGTTCTTATCCTTGTGCATCTGAGTGGCCAATTGTTGTTGAGTCATAGGGCCTTGGTTCCATAGCAGATCAATGAGCAGAAACTGCTCAGGAGTCAGAGGAATATTAAATTGCTTGAGCTTGGAGGCCATATATTGCTTGAGTTTACAAGCAGTGAGGTTAAGGTCAACAGCAATCTGTTTAGATAGTAGCATAGGGATACAGTATATGATTTCTACAAATATAGTAAATTACTTGATTGATTTGTAGGAAAGTATGTGTATTGTAATGGCCGTAGCTAGCAGAATGAAGAAAACTCGCAGAGCCCAATGCTCCGCCACAAAAATCGCACAATTGAGAAGCGTGAGCCAGACCATTGAGATAGAAAGCACCTTTATTCTAACAGGAATAGTCTTGTGTATCATAAAGTTACGGATATATGGTCCGAGTCGAGGATGATCAAGCAGCCATTGATACAGATTGCGATTACTGCGATAGAAGAGCCACGCAGACAGCAGCAGAAGCGGGGTTGTCGGAAGTATCGGCAGGAAAATACCAAGTATCCCCAAGCCAAGCGAAATCAAACCTAATATTACAAATAACCACTTCATAACTTTGCGGCGGCAAAGATAGTGTAAAAAGACGTTTTAATTGCTATCTTTATCATCATGAAAGAAATTAAGATTATCCTTCTGGATTTTGACGGGACTTTGGGCGATACCGCATCCGTCATCATCAACACTATGCAAGCTACTATCAGGGAGTTGGGTCTGGCAGCCCGCACAGATAAGCAGTGTGCGGAAATGATTGGCCTCAGGCTGGTGGAGATTCCGTCAGAACTCTATCCAGGACTTGAGATTGATCCTGAGGTCTTTGCATCGACATATCGCAGACTCTTCAATATATACAATACCGAAGGTGCCGTAAAGCTCTACCCTGGGGTATATGAGACGCTCAGGTCTCTCAAGCAGCAAGGACTGACGTTAACGATTGCAAGCAGCAGAAGTCACGCTTCGCTTGATCAATATGTGACAGAGCTTGGGCTTTCTTCCATCATCAGTTATGTCCTTGGGGCGGATGATGTGCAGGAGGGCAAACCTCAACCGGAGGCAGTTTTCAAGACGCTGGAGAAGTTTGGTTTCAACGCCGACCAGGCGCTCATGGTCGGAGATTCGATTTTTGATATCCAGATGGGCATCAACGCCGGCACCAGGACTTGCGGAGTCAGTTATGGCAACGGAACCCGCGAGAGCCTCGCTTCCGCAGACTGGATCATTGATGATTTCAGGGAAATATTGAAGTTGATAGATTTTTGTAATTAATTATAATTTAATAACTTTATAGCAGATAATCCTTAAACCAGTTTTGCCATGAAAAAAGTATTATTAGTAGTCATTGCGACCCTCTTTACTTTTGCCAGCGCCAACGCTCAGTTTGAGAACCTAGGTGGCAGGCTCAAAGAGGGATTGAAGAAAGCTGTAGAAAAAGGCGTAGAATCTGCCATCAACAAAGCGGTTCCGTCATCTACTTCTAGCGCTACTACTGCACCGACGACAGCACCTGCGGCAGTTGCACCAAGCTCAAATGCCGTTGCAAGCACAATCTCAGTGCAGGATATTCCTGCTAATGCACTGTATGTAACATTGGAAAGAGGTTCTGCCAGAGGTACAGGTAGCAAAGACTCCCCTCTTAAGGATATTCAGAGAGCAATCGATCTTGCACCTAACGGAGGTGTTGTGTGCATTGCCGAGGGCAATTACCTGGGCACAATGGACCGCGGTTGGATAGAAATTAGGGGCAAGTATGTCTCGCTGCTTGGCGGTTTTAATGCTGATTTCACAGAAAGAAACCCTCAGAAATATGTCACACGCATCCAGCCAACTATCCAGCAGAGAGGCACAATCGGCATGGGACTTCTGATGCTTGAGTGCACTTCAGATATGTCTCAATCGATGGTTATTGATGGCTTGTCGTTTGATCTTGGCAACTACCTCGAATACTGCATCGCAGATCCTAGCGACCCACGATGGGGATGCCCTGAAGGCTGCGAGACCGGTCGCGTGAAGCCGATCAGCGAAGCTCCTAACTCTGCTATCCGCTCTATCGGCGGCAATTTCTCTGGCAATCTCGCTATCAGAAACTGTATGTTCCTGAATTCGTCTTTCTACGGCATACTTCTGATGCACAAGGGCGGAAATTGGGAGATTAACAATAATGTTTTTGTCAGCAATATCTATTGCAGCTGCGAGGTCAATGGCGCTCTTAATCAGGACAATAACGCTCACAAGAGCACAGTTGATTTCCATCACAATACAGTTCTCTTCTCTTGGTGTGCAACCAAAGAGATGGAAGATATGGGATATGGTTACCGCATGAGAAATGGCGTGGATCATAACGTGCATCACAACATCTTCGGATGCTCAAACCTTGGTGCGATCGACAATGCTTGGGATGATTCCACTCTCCCTGCCGAGAAGCGCAAGATTGTTTCTGCGTGGGAGAACCTTTTCTTTATGAACAAGGGTGATATGACTATCCCAGGCAC
>JAFNUQ010000194.1 GCA_017383945.1 Bacteroidales bacterium
AGGGATGAGCTTTCCAGTCTCGCGGCAGATACCGTAGGTCTTGTTCTCGATACGGGCAAGTGCTGCCTCTAGATTCTGGATAAACTTATACTGACGCTGAGCCATCTGGCTGGCCTCCTCCTTTGAGAGCTGATTTGCGCCATCGTCCTCTACAGTCTTAAAAGACGGAGATGTGTCCTGAATATCATTACCGTTGTTCAAGATTACCTCGCGAAGAGTCCTATACTCAGACTTTGCCTTCTCGAGCATATCAACGATAATTTCCTTAAACTCAGCAAGTTCTGCATCTGTGTAACGGGTCTTTTCAACCGGAGTTACGTTTTTGTTGAGTTCTTCCATAACAATACTACTTGGTTTTATTAACGTTAATCTTAATGTGGCCGTCTCCCCACTCCACTACTGCTGCCGACTCTGGTGCTTCAGCCATTGCTGCAAGCTTGAGATCAAGCGTAAGTGTCTGTGCAGAAACATATTGAGAATACTCCTCAAGTGCAGAAGCAATCTCTTCAAAGATTGCACCTTCTGCAAATATAGTAGTAATAATTCTATCGGTCACCTCAAATCCACTTTCTTTTCTAAGATTCTGGATTGGGTGGATGAGCTCACGAGCTACACCCTCTCTGATGAGCTCAGGAGTCTGAACGATATCAAGAGCAAGAGTGAGGCTTCCCTCAGATGCTACAAGCCAGCCTGGCATATCCTCAGAGATAATCTCATAATCCCCCTTATTGAGCACGACCTCACCACCTTCAAGAGTGAGAACATACTCATTATCAGCACGCTCGATTGCTGCAATCTGCTCCTGTGAGAGTGTTGTAAACGCTGCCGCAATCTCCTTCATCCTCTTACCATAAATCTTACCAAGTGTCTTGAAGTTTGGCTTGATCTTCTTTGTAATGATACCGGTTGTATCCTCAAGGAACTCGATATCCTTGACATTTACCTCTGTGAGGAAGATATTCTTAACCTTGACGATATGCTCCTGGATGCTCTCGTCAAGCACAGGAACAAGCACCTTTGCTAGCGGCTTGCGGACATTGATACCCACCTTCTTGCGGAGTGCAAGTACCATTGACGAAGCCTTCTGAGCAAAGCTCATGCTCTCTTCAAGGTTCTTGTCAATCAATTCAATCTGCGCTGTCGGCATAATCTCATAGTGCACTGAATCTGCCTCCGGCATGAGGTTATTCCAAAGTCTCTCCATAAAGAAAGGAGCGATTGGCGCAGCGAGCAAAGCAACAGTCTTAAGAGACTCATACAGAGTCTGGTAGGCAGAGAGCTTATCCTCGTTCATACCCTCACCCCACAGACGCTTCTTGTTGAGACGGATGTACCAGTTGCTGAGGTCATCGCAGACAAACTCCTGGATCAAACGACCGGCAAGTGTAATGTCATAGTCCTCATAAGCAGCGATGCAAGAGCTGATGAGCGTATTCAAGCGGCTCACGATCCAGCGGTCAAAGAGCGGCCTGTGCTCATAAGGCACTGCCTCTGCGCTAGGATCAAACTTGTCAATATTTGCATAAAGCGCAAATACCGAATACGAATTATACAGAGTGCCGAAGAATTTGCGGCGCACTTCCTCAACTCCGGCCTCATCAAACTTGAGGTTATCCCAAGGCTGGGCGTTGGTGAGCATATACCAGCGAAGCGCATCAGCACCATATTTATCAAGAATCTCAAACGGATCAACTGCATTGCCCAAACGCTTACTCATCTTCTCGCCCTTCTTGTCGAGGACAAGACCATTGGAGATTACGCGCTTGTAGGCAGGAGTGCCTGAAACCATTGTGTGGATCGCATGAAGCGTATAGAACCAGCCACGGGTCTGATCCACGCCCTCTGCGATGAAATCTGCAGTGCAGCCAAATCCACTCTTCTCCTTACCACGAAGGCCTTCCTGAGCATAAGGCATCGCACCTGAGTCAAACCATACGTCGATGAGATCGCTCTCTCTTGTCATCTTCTTGCCGCTTGGGCTGACAAGGAAGATCTCATCTACATACGGACGATGGAGATCAATCTTCTCGTAGTTCTCCACGCTCATATCTTCGAGCTGGAAGCCGGCTTCCTTAAACGGATTAACCGCCATAACGCCTGCCTCAACAGCCTTCTCAATCTCGTTATAAAGCTCTGCTACCGAACCAATGCAGATTTCTTCCTTACCATCCTCTGTGCGCCAGATCGGAAGCGGAGTACCCCAATATCTGCTTCGGCTGAGGTTCCAATCCTGAATATTCTCAAGCCATTTGCCGAAACGGCCGGTTCCTGTAGATTCAGGCTTCCAAGTAATCTGCTCGTTGAGCGCCATCATCTGCTCGCGCACGGCAGTTGTCTTGATAAACCAGCTGTTGAGCGGATAGTAAAGCACAGGCTTATCTGTGCGCCAGCAATGTGGATAGTTGTGGACGTGCTTCTCAATCTTGAACACTTTGCCTTGCTGCTTCATCATCACGCAAAGGTCAACGTCAAGAGTAGGAGCGTCTGCAGGGAGCTCGCTGTCGTAGGCGTTCTTTACATAACGGCCTGCCCACTGAGCATAATCTTCTGATACGCGCTCTGCAACATATTCAGGGTCAAGATCCTCGATGCGGAAGAAACGTCCCTGGAGGTCAACCTGAGCCTGAGGATTGCCATCGCGGTCGATAGGCATGAGGCCAGGCACACCGGCTGCTCTGGCAACGCGGGCATCATCAGCACCAAATGTCGGAGCGATGTGCACGATACCGGTACCATCCTCTGTCGAAACATAATCACCCTCGATTACTCGGAAGGCGCCTTCATCCGGACGGAACCAAGGGATGAGCTGCTCATATTCAAGTCCGACAAGCTCACTTCCTTTCATCACTTCCGGAAGAACCTCGTGAGGAATCTTCTCTGTGAAGATGCTGGAAACAAGCTCCTTAGCAACGATATATGTGCCAGGCTCCTGAGTATATGGATTTTCAGCTTTAACTTTTACATAATCAATCTTAGGACCCACACAAAGTGCTGTGTTTGAAGGCAATGTCCAAGGTGTTGTTGTCCAAGCGAGGATATAAAGTCCTTCTTCGCCCTTCACCTTGAACTGGGCCACGCAGGTGGTATCCTTGACATCACGATAACAACCAGGCTGGTTGAGCTCGTGGCTACTCAAACCTGTACCCGCTGCTGGCGAGTATGGCTGGATAGACTTACCCTTATAAAGCAAACCCTTTGAGTGGATGTCCTTGAGAAGATACCAGAGTGTCTCGATATAACGGTTATCGTAGGTAATATACGGATCATCCATATCCACCCAATAGCCGATGCGTTCTGTGAGATTTCTCCACTCAGCGGTATACTTCATTACTTCCTCACGGCAAGTCTTGTTATACTCTGCAACGCTGATCTTAGATCCAATATCCTCCTTTGTGATGCCGAGTTTCTTCTCGACACCAAGTTCTACAGGAAGACCGTGGGTATCCCAACCGGCACGACGGCAGACTTTATATCCAGTCTGTGTCTTATATCTACATACTGCGTCCTTGATTGAACGAGCCATCACGTGATGGATGCCCGGCATACCATTGGCTGAAGGTGGTCCTTCAAAGAAAATGAATTCAGGTGCACCTTCCCTCAATGCAAGGGACTTCTCAAAAGCAGATTTATTTTTCCAATCCTGGAGTACCTCAGCTGAGATGCCCACAAGATCAAGAGAGTTATACTCTTTGAATGTCATATTTTTTACTAATTTTGTAATCCGCAAATTTAATTAATTCTGCTTACTAAAACAAAAACGATATGGCCATTATTGACATTATTCTCCTTATCTGCTTCATTCCAGGTATAGTATCTGGCTTGACAAAAGGATTTGTCAGAGAAGTAATTGAAA
>JAFNUQ010000195.1 GCA_017383945.1 Bacteroidales bacterium
CTTGTCGGGAGGCTTTTTCGTGTGAACGGATGGCCTCCTTTTCTTTTTCATCAAAGGCTGCTGATCCAAACTTTTCCCATATATAGTCGCCAGCAATATCTCGAGGATGAACCATATCCGCCGCATAGAAACGGTAGTCCCGGAGTTCATCCATAACTATCTCATAGGCAGGGAAATAACAGCATTGCTCACCGTCCAGGACAGCTTGCGCGCCGAGGTGCAGGAGAGACTTGCTCAGAGTGTTGTTGTGCGCTCCGTCGCTCAGGTGGCGAATAGGGGAGACGGTGAATATGAAGCGTTTGTCGGGATGCGAGCGCACTACCTCCGAGAGCAGAGCCTGGATCTGCTCGAGGCTTAGAAGCGAGCGCTCAAATTCGCACGCAGGACGTTTGAGGCAATTGGCTACGACTCTGCCTTCGTGTCTCCAGACAAATGCGGTGCCGAGGGTGATGATCACGACGTTGCAGCTTTTCCAGAAAGCGGCGCTCTGCTCAAGGCAGGCATTGGCATTAGCAAGAAAATCTTCCTTGCTGCTGCGCGCAAATGCAGTATGATGCTCAAATGAGCAGAATTTCTGCGCCCCGGCACCCATCTCAATGCATTCGCTTTCAGCAAAGTGCTCTGCGCTGTCTAGGCGTCGCACTGCAGCGGCGATTGATGCGGGATTGTAGAGTTGGCCAAACGGATTGATCTGCGCATTGAAGCCTGCTTCAATCAGGTGTGTGCCGATAGTGTCGCTGAAGCAGCTGCCCAGGAGACAGATGCGGTCAGAAAGGCTGACTTTAAATGGTAGTTTTGCTATCTCTATTTCTGTCGTGAGTTTCATACTAAGCGCAAATTTACTACTTTTGCATAACTTATTTACTCACAATGAAACGTTTATTTCTTTTTATCACTCTTGCCCTTGTTTCTCTGGGCATTTTGAGTTGCAGTCAGTCTCCGTCGTCAGGTAGTATTCATATCGTAACTACCGGAGATGTGCATGGCTCTTGGTTTAATAAACCATATGTGGAAGGTGGTGCCTACAAGACTTCTTTGATGTCTGTAAAGTACTATGTTGATAGTCTTAGGACTCTCTACGGCAAAGATAATGTCGTCTTGGTAGATGCCGGAGATTGCCTTCAGGGAGACAATGCAGCTTACTATTTCAATTATGTCGACACTGAAGGGGAGCATCTTTTCTCGAGGATTACAGACTATATGGCTTATGATGCTGTAGTTGTGGGTAATCACGACATTGAGACAGGTCATCCGGTATATGACAAGGTTTTTAAAGAACTCAAGACGTCTCGCATCCCGTTCCTCGCGACAAATGCAGTGGTTGAGGGTACAACAAAAGCCTATTTCCCAAGCTATACTATCCTGAAAAAGGGAGGTCTCAAGGTTGCCGTGATCGGTTTTACTAATCCTAATATGAAGGCCTGGCTTTCTGAAAAGGTGTGGGAAGGCATTGATTTTCTGTCAATTACTCCAATGGTTCAGGCAGAAGTGGACAAGGTGCGTGCAAAGGAAAATCCAGATGTTGTAATACTTGCCCTCCATGCTGGCACTGGAGAAGGAGATGGTTCTCAGCTTGAGAGCCAGGGTATGGATGTCTTTAATCTTGTTGAGGGAGTAGATGTTGTCCTTACTTCTCACGACCATCGTCAGACAGTGATGACAAGGCCTGGATCAAGCTCTGTACTTGTCAATGGTGGTGCACGTGCCGGCTATGTGGGACACGTGGTTATTGATGTCAACGAAGGTGTCAAGAATATAGATGCTGAAGTTGTCAGACTCGACAAGATGAAGGTTGACGAGCAGATGGTAGAGTATTTTGATGCTGATTTCCAGAAGGTTAAGGACTTTACAAATATGAAGGTTGGAAGCCTTGAGATGGATATGCGCACCCGTGACGCCTACAAAGGTATGTCTGACTATATCAATCTTGTACACACTGTGCAGCTCACAGCAGAAGAGGCCCAGATCTCATTTGCTGCGCCTCTCACATTCAATGGTACAGTCAAGGCTGGCGAGCTCATCTATAATGATATGTTTACAGTCTATCCGTTTGAAAATGAGCTGTATGTAGTTAAACTCACAGGAGAGGAAATCCGCAAGTATCTCGAGTATTCCTATGAAGGATGGATTCAGACATCTCCTGAGCATGTGCTTCGCATCGTCCCACAGGCCGATCCTCGCACCGGTGCTCAGAGATGGTCATTTGTCGGAAGAAGCTATAACTTCGACTCTGCTGCCGGTCTCAACTACACAGTTGATATTACCAAGCCATATGGCCAGAGAGTAGTTATCACTTCTCTTGCTGATGGTAGTGAGTTCTCAGAATCCGCCGAATATACAGTTTCTATGACATCATATCGTGCAAGTGGCGGTGGCAACCTTATCATTGAAGGCGCCGGAGTTCCTAAAGACGAGATTGATGCACGCATCGTAGCCCGTTACCCAGCTATCAGAGACATGGTCTATGAGTATATTAAAACTCACGGCAAGATCACTTCAACTCTTGTGAGCGACCCTGCCGTGTTAGGAAACTGGCATTTTGTCCCTGAGGACAAAGCTGAAAAACTGCTTGAAGCAGATATGAATCTTATCTTCTGAAGCCTTTAAGCTTCTGCTGAAGGGATCCGTCTACTGCCATCTTCATCATTTTGCGAGTTTGTTCAAACTGCTTGATGAGTTTGTTGACCTCGGCAATGGTAGTACCGGATCCTTTTGCTATTCTCTGTCTTCTAGATGAGTTCAAGCAATCAGGGTGCTCTCTCTCATATGGAGTCATACTCTGGATAATAGCCTCAGTGGATTTAAATGCGTTATCTGGAATCTCTACATCTCTGAGTGCTTTGTCCATGCCTGGGAGCATTCCCATCACGTCCTTCATATTACCCATCTTCTGAATCTGCTTCAGCTGGTCATAGAACTCAACAAATGTAAACTGATTCTTGGCAATCTTCTTTTTGAGGGCACGAGCCTGCTGCTCGTCAAACTGCTCCTGAGCCTTCTCAACGAGGGATACAACGTCACCCATACCGAGGATACGGTCTGCGGTACGTGCAGGGTAGAAGATATCAAGTGCTTCCATCTTCTCTCCGGCGCTGACAAACTTGATAGGCTTGCCTGTAACAGCCTTGATAGAGAGAGCTGCACCACCGCGAGTATCACCGTCCATCTTGGTGAGAACGACACCGTCATAGTCAATAGCAGCATTGAAAGCCTTTGCTGATTCAACGGCATCCTGTCCGGTCATCGCATCTACAACAAAGAGGCTTTCTGTCGGTTTGACGGCCTTGTGCAGTGCTGAAATCTCGTCCATCAACTCCTGGTCAACAACCAGTCGACCGGCGGTATCCACGATTACTACGCTATGACCTTCGCGTTTTGCGAGAGCAATTGCATTGGTCGCAACTTTGATAGGATCTTTTTCTCCTTCCTCAGAATATACTGGCACTCCTACCTGCTCTGCAAGGGTTTTGAGCTGCTCGATAGCTGCCGGACGGAAAGTGTCGCAGGCTGCCAGAAGCACCTTCATGCCCTTCTTGCTCTTGAGATTGAGTGCAAGCTTGCCGCTGAATGTGGTTTTACCCGAACCATTGAGACCTGCTACCAAAACCACTGCAGGAGAGCCCTTTACGTTGATTTCTGAGTGCTCGGCACCCATAAAGTCAGCGAGCTCATCGTGCACGATCTTGACCATCATCTGTTGAGGCTTGACGGCGGTGAGCACATTGGCTCCCATTGCCTTGGCCTTAACTCGGTCGCAGAATTCTTTGGCTACTTTATATGAAACGTCGGCATCAAGCAATGCTCGACGGATTTCCTTGAGGGTTTCGGCAATATTCACTTCCGTGATCTTGCCTTCACCCTTAAGGATTTTAAATGATCTTTCTAGTCTATCTGATAGATTCTCAAACATGGCTTAAATATTAATATTCATCCCAGCTCTTGATGCTGATGTCGTCAATGCTCTTGGCACAGAACGCACGGATATATGCTGTTGCAAGACGGCTGTTGGTAATGAGTGGAACATTAAAGTCAATAGAGGCGCGACGCATAGTGTATCCGTTGCTCAACTCGCTGTGTGTGAAGTTCTTAGGGATATTGACAACAAGGTCTACTTCGTGGTTGCGGATGAGATCGATTGCAGATGGGATACCTTCCACTGGAGCTTCGTTTGGCTGGAGAACTCTAGTGGCCTGTACTCCGTTTTCGTTGAGGTACTTGCTTGTGCCTTCAGTAGCATAGATCTTGATGCCCTTCTTGCTGAGCTCTGTACAAGCTCTGAGGATATCAGCCTTCTGCTTAGCATTACCAGAAGATATGAGAACAGACTTGCTAGGGATTCTGTGACCTACAGAAAGCATACTCTTGAGAAGTGCTTCGTCAAGGTTGTCACCGATACATCCCACCTCACCGGTTGATGCCATATCTACACCAAGTACAGGGTCAGCCTGGCTCAAACGAGAGAATGAGAACTGAGAGCACTTGATGCCGACATACTCAAGCTCAAATGGATCAATGCCGATAGGCTCTGGGTGCTCACCGAGCATACATCTTGTTGCAAGCTCGATGAAGTTTGTCTTCAGTACCTTTGATACAAATGGGAAGCTTCGAGAAGCTCTCAAGTTACATTCGATAACCTTGATATAGTTGTCAGTAGCAAGGAACTGGATGTTAAATGGTCCGGTGATGTTAAGCTCCTTGGCGATTGCTGCAACTGTCTTGCGGATCTTTGCCGCAGTGATACCATAGATCTTCTGTGGAGGGAACTGGATTGTAGCATCTCCAGAGTGTACACCTGCAAACTCGATGTGCTCTGAGATTGCTGAAGCAATCACCTTACCGTTATCTGCAACTGCGTCGCACTCAATCTCTTTACATCTCTGAATAAATGAGCTGATAACAACAGGGTGCTCCTCAGATACCTCTACTGCCATTGCAAGGAATACCTTGAGATCTTCCTTACTGAAGCACACGTTCATCGCTGCACCAGAAAGTACATATGATGGTCTCACGAGTACAGGGAATCCGACTTCCTCAATGAATTTATCGATATCATCCCAGGTTGTGAGCTCTCTCCAGCGAGGCTGGTCAATGCCAAGCTTGTCCACGATTGATGAGAACTTGTTTCTATCCTCTGCACGGTCAATATCAGTTGCGCTTGTACCAAGGATATTTACACCGCTATTCTTGAGAGGCAATGCGAGGTTGTTAGGGATCTGTCCTCCCACACTCACAATCACACCATATGGCTTCTCCATCTGGCAGATGTCCATCACTGCTTCGTAGCTGAGTTCATCGAAGTAGAGTCTGTCGCAGACATCGTAGTCAGTTGATACGGTCTCAGGGTTGTAGTTGATCATAACTGACTTATAACCCTTCTTGTTGAGAGTCTGGATAGCGTTTACACCACACCAGTCAAACTCAACGCTACTACCGATGCGGTATGCGCCTGAACCAAGGACGATTACAGTCTTGCTTCCATCGTTAAAGGATACGTCATCCTTCTCTCCGTTGTATGTGAGATAGAGGTAGTTTGTATTTGATGGGAACTCTCCGGCGAGTGTATCAATCTGCTTTACAAATGGTCTGAGACCAAGACCCTGGCGATATGACCTTACCTGAGCCTCTGGCACGCCTACCAACTTGCTGACCTGGATATCAGAGAAACCGATGCACTTTGCCTTCTTGAGAAGTTCTGTGCCCACATTGTCGATGCTGCCACATTCCTTGATGGCATTGCGAGTGTTGTGGATGTTCTCAAGACGGTCAAGGAACCACTTGTCAATCTTTGTGAGATCGTGGATCTGCTTCACGCTATAGCCGGCCTTGAAGGCTGCTGCGATAGCAAAGATACGGGTATCAGTAGGGTTCTTGAGCTCGTGCTGGATATCTTCATCGCTCATTTCCTTGTTGTAGTCAAAGCCAAGTGCGCCCTGACCGATCATTCTAAGACCCTTCTGAATTGTCTCCTCAAAGGTGCGACCGATAGCCATAACCTCGCCCACACTCTTCATACTTGAACCGATCTCACGAGAAACGCCCTTGAACTTGCTCAAGTCCCAACGAGGGATCTTGCAGACAACATAGTCAAGGGTTGGTTCAAAGAACGCAGGTGTGTTCTTTGTCACGCAGTTCTTGAGTTCAAACAAACCATAACCAAGACCAATCTTTGCTGCTACAAAAGCTAGAGGGAAACCTGTTGCCTTGGAAGCAAGAGCTGATGAACGGCTCAAACGAGCGTTGACCTCAATGACTCTATAATCCTCACCCTCTGGGTCGTAGGCAAACTGTACATTACACTCACCGACGATTCCGACGTGCTTTACGATTGATATCGCAATGTGTCTGAGGAACTTACATTCCTTGGCAGAAAGGGTCTGAGTAGGAGCGATCACGATACTTTCTCCGGTATGGATTCCGAGAGGGTCGAAGTTCTCCATATTACATACGGCGATGCAGTTATCATAACTGTCGCGCATTACTTCGTATTCGATTTCTTTCCATCCGCGAAGCGACTTCTCTACGAGGACCTGAGGAGAGAAAGAGAATGCCTTTGTGGCGAGCACGTTGAGCTCTTCCTCATTCTCGCAGAAGCCTGAGCCAAGTCCGCCAAGAGCATAGGCTGCGCGAATGATTACAGGATAGCCCACCTGCTGAGCAGCGGCTCTTGCCTCTTCGAGGCTTTCAGCAGCAATGCTCTTGATAGTCTTTACATTGATCTCATCAAGCTTCTTTACAAAGAGCTCTCTGTCTTCTGTATCAATGATGGTCTGGACAGGAGTTCCGAGCACCTTGATGTTGTGTTTTTCAAGTATACCGGCCTTGAAAAGTTCTACACCGCAGTTGAGTGCTGTCTGACCACCAAATGCGAGGAGGATGCCCTGTGGCTGCTCCTTCTCGATAACCTTCTCCACAAAATATGGAGTGACAGGGAGGAAATATACCTTATCAGCTACTCCTTCAGAGGTCTGGACAGTAGCAATATTTGGGTTGATGAGGACAGTTGAGATGCCTTCTTCTCTGAGAGCTTTGAGGGCCTGAGAACCGCTATAATCAAACTCTCCTGCCTCACCGATCTTGAGCGCGCCTGAACCAAGAATCAGGACTTTCTTTATGCTTGTGTCGACCATAATAGCTTATAATTTTGAAATGAATTCATCAAAGTGGATGTCCTCAGGCTGGAACTGTACTGCAAAAACGGGCTTGCTGAGGTGCCTGATACCCTCACAGCTGCCGTCATTCATATTGGTATAGATTGACTCCCACTCGCTTCCAAGAGTGCTGCTGTCTACTGCATAACCATGGTTCTGGCTGGTAATCAGACACTTGGTCTGTCCCTCAACCCTTACCGGCTGGTTACTTCCTCTGTGGCCGTATTTGAGTTTGTAAACTCTTGCGCCAGCGGCAAGTGCGATGAGCTGGTTGCCGAGCTCGACACCCATGATTGGCTTACCAGCAGCGATGGCCTGCTTGATATACTCAATGGTAATGCCGCAAAGCTTAGGGTTGCCAGGACCACCTGAGATGAAAAGTCCGTCGTATTCGAGAGTGTTGAAGTTGAAGCTCCAAGGAACTCTGGTTACCTGAACTCCTCTCTCTCTGAGAGCTCTGAGGTGACTATGTTTTACACCACAGTCAAGAACTACTACTTTCTTGCCTTCTGAACCATATTGGATGGTCTCTTCACAGCTGACCTCAGGAAGCTTGTTTCCCATAAGAGGATTGAAGCTGAAGTCAGTCACGCTGCCTTCAGGTACAATCTTGCCCTGCATCACACCCTCTTCTCTGATGATCTGAGTAAGAGCACGTGTATCAAGTCCGCAGATTGCCGGAATCTTCTCTCTCTTGAGCCAGTCGCCAAGGCTTTCTACTGCCTCCCAGTGACTGTAAAGCTCGCTGTAGTCTGTGATAATGAGACCTTTGATATGAATTTTCTCAGACTCAAAGTGCTTGATAATACCTTCTGAATCTGTTTCATTGGAAGGAACACCATAGTTTCCGACAAGCGGATAACAGATACATAAAATCTGTCCTGCATAGGCCGGGTCTGTGAGACTCTCTGGATAGCCTACCATAGC
>JAFNUQ010000196.1 GCA_017383945.1 Bacteroidales bacterium
ATGAGGGCAAGGATCAGTGGCCGATGGTTGACAAGAAGGGCAATCTCTATTATGTGAGCGATGCTTTCAACAAAGAGTCAAACATAGTTAAATACAACAAAAACGGTAAGCCTGAGCAGATTACAAGATTTGAGCAATCTATCCAGTATCCTTCTATCGCGTTTGACGGATCAAAAATCGTCTTCCTCAAGGACTACGAAATAAATATACTTAACACTGACAACAAGAAAGTTTCAGTGCCTCAGATCAGCGTTGCTTCAGGCAATGTAGAGGTAAGACGTTCGTTTGCAAAGCAGACTCCTTCGGCAGCTGATATTTCTCCAGACGGTAAGAAGTTTGCTCTTGTGATCAGAGGTGGTCTTTATATTTCTGACACTAAATGCAAGTTCCTACAAAGACTCTCCACTCCGGCAGATGAAAGGGTGAGCGAGGTTATCTGGGCTGATGACAGCAAGACCATCTACTACACCAGAACAAATAAGGGCTGGACAAATATCTATAAGATTGCTGCAGACGGATCATCTGGAGAGTCAGTCGTATACCTCTCCAAGAACAACGTCAAGAACCTAGTAAAGAACCACAAAGGCAACAAGTTTGTATTTATCGATGGCAGTCGCTCATTGATGCTTCACGATATTGCCACCAAAGTCTCAATGCAGCTTGCAGATGCTGAATTCTGGTCATTCCAGAGCTATTCGATGTCTTTCTCTTCTGATGACAGCTACCTTGCATTTGACGGAATGCATAAGTTTGAGAGAGATGTCTTCCTGTATAATTTCAAGGATGGTAGCGTGAGAAATTTCACTCGTTCTGCTTCAATGGAGTCAGGCGCAGTATTCTCACCTGATGGCAAGGATATGTATCTGCTTGCCAACCCTACTTCATCTTCATTCCCAAGAGGCGCAAGATCAGCACTTTATAAGCTCCCTCTACAGAAATACAGCTCACCTTTCAAGTCAGAAGCTGTTGACAATCTTTTTAAAGACAAGAAAGATGCTCCTAAGAAGGACTCAACCATCAAGATTGACTTCACCGGCATCCACGAGAGGATGACAAGAGTTGAGCGTGATGGAAGCCAGAGCGGTCTTTATGTATATTCCAGCAAGGGCAAGGACTACCTCCTCTATAGATCATTCTCGACAGGTCCTAGCGGGGTTTACAGCCTTGAAATATCTGACCCGGAGGCAAAGCCAAAGCAGGTAAAGAACCTCAATGGCGGCAGCTTCTTCCAGAGCAAGGACGCGCTTTATTGCTTGAGCGGAGGCGCTATATATAAGGTTGACGCAGGTTCTGGCTCAGCCACAAAGATAAGTGTAGAAAAGGATATCGAAGTCGTGCTTGACGATGAGTTCAGACAGATGTTCTATGAAGGCTGGGCAGTGATGGAGCAAAACTACTACGACGTCAATTTCCACGGCACAGACTGGTATGCCGACAGAGATTACTACGCATCATTCCTCCCATATGTCAGAACAAGAGCAAATCTTCGCACATTGATGACTGACCTTCTCGGAGAGCTCAATTCCTCACACCAGGGATTTACTTCAAGAGGAGCTGAAGAGAAGCTTGAGACTCGCACCCACAGCTATGCAACAGGTATTGTCTTTGAAAATTCGGCACCATACAAAGTCAGCAGAATCATCACAGACTCCCCTGTCGACAAAGTAGATATAGACATCCAGAAGGGCGATATCCTCGTAGCAGTTGATGGACAGAGAGTTGAGCAGGACATC
>JAFNUQ010000197.1 GCA_017383945.1 Bacteroidales bacterium
ACACCGTTAGCTGCACGTGAACCGTAGATAGAAGTAGCGGCAGCGTCCTTGAGGATGCTGATGCTCTCGATATCGTTAGGGTTCATCGCCATGATTGAACGGCTTGATGAAGGAATACCGTCAATCACATAGAGAGGAGCTGAACTTGCACCGAGTGATCCCACACCGTGGAGTGTCATAGACACAGCGTTGTCACCAGCTACACCTGAGTAAGAAAGAACTGAAAGACCTGCAACCTGACCCTGAAGCTGATCGAGGGCTGAAGATGAAGGTGCGTTCTTAAGAGTCTCAGAGTTTACTGTCTGAACGGAACCAACGAGGGAGCTAACCTTCTTTGAAGAACCGTAACCAACAACAACTGTCTCCTCGAGGAACTCAACATCTGCCTCGAGAGTTACGTTAATGGTTGTTCTACCAACAACATCAACCTCAACAGCTGAATAACCAACTGCTGAAACTACGAGAACAGCTGAAGAAGGAGCACTGATAGTGTAATTACCATTGACATCTGAAGGAACACCATTAGTTGTGCCCTTAACCATTACCGATGCAAATGGAACACCTTCGCCTGTAGAAGCATCTTTAACAATACCTGATACTGTCACGTTCTGAGCAGTAGCGGCGATTGTTACGAGAGCCAACAGTGCACTGAAAAAAAGTTTTGCTTTTTTCATAAGCATTTACATTAATTAAACAAAAAGTTATACTAACTACGCGTTTTTTCTGAACAAGCTGTTTTAACCGCACCCCAAAAAAGGGTTTTTCAAAATGCGATTAAGGCGCAAAATTAGAAAAATATTTCAAATTACCAAATAATGTAAGTGCTGATTTTGAGTAAGTTAACAATGCGAGAAACAGACATCCCATCTGTTTTGCTTACAATTTTTTCTCAAATAAGTCCTCTCTACTTACAATTCTTAAGCAATATATTTAATAATTGGCAAATGAGTTGAAAAATGAGGGTCTGCAACTAATAACACTATTATTGAGTAGATATTTACTTTTTTATATATTTGTACGTTGAACAATTTACCACATATCATATGAAGAAATTTTATATCTATTTCTCGTTAGGACTTATTTTGCTTAGCGCTTGTAGCAAAGAGACCAACACTCCACTTCCTGACGAGCCGGAGATCTCCGTAGAAGAAAGCATTGAGCTTGCTACCAACATCCAAGGCGTTGCTACAGTGAAGTTTACAGAAGAGATGACTGCTTTACTCAAGGACGACCTCAATAGCGGAAAACTTATTACAAAGTCTTCAGCACTTAACTCATTTGTAGAGTCTCTTGGCATCACCTCTATCGAGCAGGTGTTCCCTACAGATCCAAGGTGGGAAGAAAGACACAAAAGAGCAGGTCTTGACAGATGGTATTATATAAGGTATGATTCAAGCAAGGCCGTAGCGACAAAAGCTGCAGCTGAAATCGGAAGCATCCCCGGAGTTGAAATTTCAGAGCCTGTCAGGGCTATTCAACATTATTCTGTCCCTAATGACCCTCGATATAGTTCTCAATGGGGATTCAATGCTGACTCTGGTGTCAACATCAATGTTGAGAATGTGTGGGCAGACTACACTACCGGAAGTTCCAATGTTCTTGTAGCCGTTACTGATGGTGGCGTGCAAATTGATCACCCGGATCTTGAAGGACGTGTACTCCCTGGAGGTAATGGTAAGAGTAAGAATTTCGTCACAGGTGGCTTCAAGATACCGGCAGATGACCACGGAACTCACGTGGCCGGAGTGATCGGCGCAATCAGAAATAATGAAAAAGGTGTCGCAGGTATTGCCGGAGGCGATGCACAAAAAGGCATTGCTGGCGTAACAATGATGTCTTGTGCTATTTTTGATGGCGACAAGTCAGCAGACGCAACTCCTACTTATGTATATGCTGCAGACAACGGCGCCGTAATCTCACAAAACAGTTGGGGCTATGTTTTTGACATCGACGGAGATGGCACGCTCAGCAAAGAAGAAAAGGATCGCGCCAGAGGTATGACCGTTGGTGCTGCATTTAAGGATGCAGTCAATTACTTCATTACCTACGCCGGCTGTGACAACAACGGCGAGCAACTTCCTGACTCACCGATGAAAGGTGGTATCGTTATATTCGCCGCAGGCAATGATACCTTTGACTACTCAGTGCCAGCCACATACGAAAAGGTTTTAGCAGTCGGCGCGATTGACCAGAACGGAGGCATGGCCTACTTCTCAAATTATGGTGATTGGGTAGATATCTGCGCCCCAGGCACTGCTATCCTCAGCACAGTAGGCGGAGGACAATATGGTAGCATGCAGGGCACATCAATGGCTTGTCCTCACGTATCAGGCGTTGCCGCTCTTGTGCTTGCTCATCGCGGAGGTATGGGATTTACCAGTCAGATGCTTTGGGACTGCCTGGTAAAGGGTGCCAATAGCTCAGTCATCACCACAAATAAGATTGGTCCTCTTGTTGATGCAATGGGTGCAATCAGTTATGGTGTTGAGCAAGCCCCTAAGGCAATCACTTCATTTAATGTTGACAATGTAATTGCAAATAAAGTGAGCCTTAGCTGGGCCGTCCCAGGAAGAAACGACAACAACAAGGCAGCCTATGCAACCACAATCTTTGCCAGCACCAATAGTAAAGATATCACAGGCTTGGATCCAAAGAATCCTGGTAAGGACGTTAAGATCTTTACTGTAGAGACTCTCGGATATAATGTAGGAGAGACTGTCAGACAGGATATAATCCTTCCTTTCTTCGAGCAGGATTACTATATTACCCTTGCTCCTTATAACTACGGACCTGTTTATGCACAGGCAGCAGAGCACAAGCTAGTCAAGACCAAGGTCAACAGCGCTCCTGTCTTTGCTATTGATAAGCCGATAGAGAATCTTAAATTCAAGCCGACTCAGTCTGCTACATTTAATATTACTATCTCTGAGCCTGACGGACATAACTTCACATCAAAGCACACCCCAGGATCTGTTTCTGAGAAGGTTATAAAGAGTGACGAGGGTAAGTATGCGCTCACTATCACAGGTGAAGTCGGAGAACCAGGTATCTACACTGCTGCTTTTGAGGCAACTGACAGCTACAAGAAGACAAGCAGATTTGAGATCAAGTACGAGATTTTGGAGAATACTCCTCCAGCAATCAAGAGCCAGATTAAGAACGTACTTCTTAGCACATCGCAGAGCAGCGGAGTAGAAATCAATCTTGACAACTACTTCACTGATGCCGATGAGGAAGTGCTGACATACCAGGTGAGCAATTCTTCAACAAAGACAGTTCATGAAGCCAAGTCGACTCGCGAGAAACTCACACTCACACCTCTCAAAAATGGTCTTGCGGAGATTAAGGTTACTGCCTACGACAAGAGACAGGCTTCTTGCGAGCAGAAGTTCAAGGTTCTGGTGAGAGATGCTGACGAGAAGGTTTCAGTTTATCCTACTCAGGTGACCAGCACTTTGTATGTGGGCACAGGCGAGACTGTATCCAAATCAGACATCAAGGTGATTGCACAAAACGGCGCTGTATTCTTCAGCGAAACAATGGATGCTGGCGCATTTGAGCCGGCTGAGATCGATATGAGCAACGCCGGCCCTGGAAGATATTTTGTAGAGGTCAGCTATCAGGGCGAGACTTTCAAGAGTACAGTTGTTAAACTTTAATCCGAGATCTATATGAAACTTAGATATATCCTTTCTATCGCATTGATAGCTTGCACATTAAGCGTCTCCGCTGCAGACAATGGCACTACATTTGGCTTTTCTCGCATTGACAGAAGCGGCGCTGGCTCTGCTATGGCTGGAGCAACATTGAGCAACACTGAAAACCTCGCCTGGGGAGCATTTGCTAACCCTTCGCTTGCGCCATTCAGTTCCTCAAAGACTGCTATCGACTTCAGCTTCCAGTCTTGGATGCCTTCATATTCGGCAGGAAGCAACTTCACGCTTGGCACAGGCTTTAACTTCGGAAGGCTCGGACTTTCTGTAGGCGGAAGCTATCTCGGAGGCACAGCCTATGATATCATTTCCGATACAGGAGTCAAGACCGGCACATTTACTCCTAATGACATGCAGTTTGGCGCAGGTCTGGGATTCCTGATCACAGACGGGCTTTCTGTGGGCGCAAATTTCAAATATTTCAGCTCTACACTCACTGCCAAGAACTCATATAGCGGATTCGGCGCCAGCGCGTTTGTGAGCTGGCACAAGGATGCATTCACTGCCAGCGCAGGCATTATGGACATCGGTCCGGCAGTTGAGGGTTCAGGCAAGGCAAGCTATAGCCTTCCGACTTCTGTAGCGGCTTCTGCTTCATATGTATTGGGCAATGAGGCCAATCGCGTGCTTGCCGAGCTTGACGCACATTATTTCCTCAGCGGAGGATTCAGTGCTGCAATTGGAGCTGAATATGCCTGGAATGATATGGTATTTGCCCGCGCAGGATATTGCCTATCATCTTCAGCACCACTTCCTTCCTATGCCAGCGTGGGAGCCGGTGCCAAGTTCAAAGGCATCAAGCTTAATGTGAGCTATCTGCTTGGAGAAACTGTCGGAGGAAGTCTTCTATTGGGAATTGGAATAGATTTTTAGTCCTATTCTCAAAAAAGAATACTACCTTTGCGGCATGAAAAAAGTTAGAGGTTTCATTTCGCAGATTATAGGCCCTGTTGTTGACGTTCACTTTGAAATAGAAAGTAAAGACGTTGCACAGAGCCTTCCTTCAATCCATGACGCACTCAAGGTGCTCCGTCCTGATGGACGCACACTGATTATTGAAGTTCAGCAGCACATCGGAGAAGATACTGTCCGCTGTGTGGCTATGGATTCTACTGATGGTCTCAAAAGGGGCCTGGTAGTAGAGAGCACCGGTTCCGCTATCACTATGCCGACCGGTACTCAGATCAGGGGCCGCGTAATGAATGTTACAGGAGACTCTATTGACGGACTTGGAGAACTCAATAGAGAATCTTCTCTTCCTATCCACCGCGATCCTCCTAAATTTGAGGACCTTACCACTTCACAGGAGATTCTTTTTACAGGTATCAAGGTTATTGACTTGCTTGAGCCATACCTCAAGGGAGGTAAGATCGGTTTGTTTGGTGGTGCAGGTGTGGGCAAGACCGTGCTCATCAAGGAGCTCATCAACAATATTGCAAAGAAGCACAACGGTTTTTCTGTATTTGCAGGTGTGGGAGAGCGCACCAGAGAGGGTAACGACCTTCTCCGCGAGATGATCGAGTCTGGCGTAATCAAATATGGCGACGCTTTTAACGAAGCGATGGAAAAGGGCCAGTGGGACCTCTCCAAGATTGATCACAAGGAGCTTGAGAAGTCACAGGTGGCAATGGTATTTGGACAGATGAACGAGCCACCGGGAGCAAGAAGTTCAGTTGCTCTTTCAGGCTTGACAATCGCAGAGTCTTTCCGTGATAGCCACACAGAATCCGGTCCGAAGGATATCCTCTTCTTTATTGATAATATTTTCCGTTTTACTCAGGCAGGTTCTGAAGTTTCTGCACTCCTCGGCCGTATGCCATCGGCTGTGGGATACCAGCCAACTCTTGCTACAGAGATGGGTCACATGCAGGAGCGCATCACTTCTACCAAAAACGGTTCAATTACTTCTGTACAAGCGGTTTATGTGCCTGCAGACGACCTCACGGACCCTGCACCGGCAACAACATTTACCCACTTGGATGCTACAACCGTACTCAGCAGAAAGATTTCTACACTCGGTATCTATCCTGCTGTAGACCCACTTGAGTCGACATCGCGCATTCTTGATCCTAATATCGTGGGCAAGGAGCATTATGAGACGGCTCAGAGAGTAAAACAGATACTTCAAAGATACAAGGAGCTGCAGGATATCATCGCCATCCTTGGTATGGATGAGCTCTCAGACGAAGACAAGCTGACCGTAAACCGTGCCCGCAAAGTGCAGAGATACCTTTCTCAGCCACTTTCTGTTGCAGAACAGTTTTCAGGCATTCCTGGCGTGATGGTAGACATCGAAGACACTATCAAGGGCTTCAATATGATTCTTGATGGCGAGGTTGACCATCTCCCAGAGCAGGCTTTCCTTAATGTAGGAACTATCGAAGACGCTATCAAGAAGGGCGAGGCTCTTCTGCAACAAACTAATGCATAGGTAATATGGCAGAGAAAGCCCTCAAGGTAAGAGTGATTTCTCCTGAACAGACTTTGTTTCAGGATAGTGCTGACGCGGTATTTGTGCCCGGGTCAGTCTCTCCGTTTGAGGTATTGCCGGGCCACGCGCCCATTATCTCTTCGCTCGCTAGCGGAACTCTCAGCATCCGCACGCTTGACGGGGAGATGCACACATTCGCCGTTGTAAACGGCATAATCAGAGTTAAAGACAACGAAGTGGTCGTATGCGTAGGCTAAAGCTCATATTTATCGCGCTACTGGCGCTACTTCCTTTGCAGATGAGTGCAGCTCATAGCGAAGGAGGCGAGCTGAACGTGCAGGAATTTATTTTCGGGCACATCGGCGATGCATACGAATGGCACATCACCACGGCAGGCGAGCACCACATCAGCATTCCGCTACCGTGCATCGTGATAGATAACGGCCTCAAGGTATTCAGCTCGCACAAGATGGAAGAGCACGGATACACTCTCAATGAAGCCGGGAAACTCGTTAATGCTCAGACACTTGAGAGACCTATCGATATTTCTATTACCAAGAATGTCGTGGGATTGCTGTTCAGCGCCATACTTCTGGTGACACTCATCCTGCTTTGCTCAAAATGGTATCGCAAGCACGATGTCCTCAAAGAAAAACCGACAGGCATCGCAGCCTTGCTTGAGCCTGTGATTGTGATGATTAATGACGAAGTGATCAAGGATATAGTGGGACCAAATCACGCAAAGTTCTCCCCTTATCTTCTGACGGCATTTTTCTTCATACTCATCAACAATCTGCTGGGAATCATCCCTATCTTCCCTGCAGGAGCCAACGTAACAGGCAATATAGCTGTAACTTGCGTCCTTGCATTGTTTACTTTCTTTGCTGTCAACCTGTTTGGTACAAAACATTACTATAAAGAGATTTTCTGGCCTGAGGTACCAGTTTTCCTGAAGGCCATCCCGATAATGCCTTTGATTGAGGTCGTGGGCACTATTACAAAACCGTTCTCGCTGATGATAAGGCTTTTTGCCAATATTCTCGCGGGACACATCATGATACTTAGTGTGATAGGAATCATATTCATCACTGCCAAGATGGGTGCTGTGCTCAATGGCTCATTGACCTTTGTTTCAGTGCTGTTTGGTGTGTTCCTATCTTGTCTGGAGGTGCTCGTGGCGTTTATCCAGTCCTACGTATTTACTATGCTTTCTGCCGTATTTATCGGCATGGCACAACAAAAACATTAAACAACTAAAATTTTATTGATATGTTATTATTTTCTATTCTTCAGGCCGCAGTACTCGGAAAGGTCGGTGGTGCAATTGGCGCAGGTATAGTTGCTATGGCTGCAGCTATCGGTATCGGTAAACTCGCAAAGTCAGTAATGGAAGCATCAGCTCGTCAGCCAGAGATTGCAGGTGGTCTCCGTACTACAGCCATCATCATCGGTGCGCTCATCGAGGGTGTGTGTCTTTTTGCTGTAATCGTGTGTCTTTTGGCTGTTCTCTAGTCGATTATGTCACTCATTACGCCTGATTTTGGTCTCCTCTTCTGGATGGTCATCATCTTTGGATTGGTGCTTTTCCTCCTTTCCAAATTTGGCTTTCCAGTAATCACCTCTATGGTGGATAAACGCTCCGAGCACATCGCCGAGTCGCTCAAAAAGGCTGAAGAAGCCGAGCAGCGACTTGCAAATATGGCCCAGGAGCAAGCCAAGATGATGGAGGAAACCAAACTCGAGCATAGCCGCATACTTCAAGAGGCAACACAAGCCCGCGACCGCATCATTGCAAGCGCAAAGGTCAAGGCAGAAGAGGAAGCTGCAAAGATTATTGAACACGCTAAGGTGGAAATCGCAACTCAGAAAGAGGAAGCGATGCGAGAGATTGCACACCAGACGGCAGTTATTTCAATGCAGGTAGCTGAAAAGATTCTTCGCAAGGAACTTGACAAGTCGCAGGCTCAGATTGAACTTGTAGACAAGATGGTTGAAGAAACCAGACAAGCAGAAAACAAGATTTCATAGGTATGAATCAGGGTATAATCTCTAGCCGTTATGCACGTGCTTTTCTGAGATACACAGAAGGAACAGGCAACTCCGAGAAGGTGTGTGCCCAGGTGCGTATTGCTTTGAACAACCCAGATGCCATGCCCACTAAACTTGAACCGGAGCTTGAGAAGTTTGCTGTTATGCTCAATGAAAAAGGTCGCATGCCGCTACTACGCGACATCCTGCGACTTTATGTTGAAATGTACCACAAGCTCAAGGGCATTAAAACTGTCAGATTGAGCACTGCAGTACCTTCTCCACAACTTGAAAGCAAGCTGCTCTCGATACTTGAGAAGCAGTTTAACTGTAAAGTAGACTTTGAAACCACTGTGGATTCTTCCTTGATCGGAGGATTTGTCTTGCTCGTTGACGATTATATGCTGGATGCAAGCGTGAAGAGTCAGATCGAGAAGATCCGCAAAGAGTTTGTAAAACAACACAATAGATTAGTTTAAATAGCTTAAATGTCACAGAATACTATTAAAGCGAGTGAGATTTCGGAGATACTCTTAAATGAGTTAAAAGGCATAGACAACTCAATTCAATATGAAGAAGTGGGTACTGTGCTCACAGTCAGTGATGGAGTAGCACGCATCTATGGCCTGCTCAACGCCGAAGCCGGAGAATTGCTCGAGTTTGAGAGCGGTGTAAAAGCCGTAGTAATGAACATCGAGGAAGATAATGTGGGTGCTGTGCTTCTGGGACAGACAGATCTCGTCAAGGAAGGTATGAGCGTACACCGCATGGGTCGTATCGCCGGCATACCTGTAGGTGATGGACTCATCGGACGCGTAGTTGACCCTATCGGCACACCATTGGATGGTCGTGGCGAGATCAAGGGCGAAACCACCCGTATGCCTCTTGAGCGCAAAGCTCCGGGAGTAATCTTCCGCGAACCTGTGACAGAGCCGCTTCAGACCGGTATCAAAGCTATTGACTCTATGATTCCTATCGGTCGTGGTCAGCGTGAGCTGATTATCGGCGACCGTCAGACAGGTAAGACCGCAATTGCGATCGACACTATCATCAATCAGCGCAGCGAATTCCTTAAAGGCAAGCCGGTTATCTGTATATATGTAGCGGTGGGTCAGAAAGGCTCGACCATTGCATCTATCGTGCAGACTCTCCGTTCCAAGGGAGCGATGGACTACACTATCGTTGTCGCTTCAACAGCCGCTGATCCTGCAGCACTGCAGTACTACGCTCCATTTGCCGGAGCCGCTATCGGCGAATACTTCCGCGACACAGGCCGTCACGCTCTAGTGGTGTATGACGATCTCTCTAAGCAGGCTGTTGCCTACCGAGAAGTGTCGCTGATCCTCCGCCGCCCTTCTGGTCGTGAGGCATATCCTGGCGACGTATTCTATCTGCATTCGCGTCTGCTGGAAAGAGCTGCAAAGATCATCAGCCAGCAGGAAGTTGCTGAGCAGATGAATGACCTCCCAGAGGCTTTGCGCTCAAAGGTTAAGGGTGGTGGCTCGCTCACAGCTCTTCCAATCATTGAGACTCAGGCAGGTGACGTGTCAGCATACATCCCTACCAATGTTATTTCAATCACTGACGGTCAGATATATCTTGAACCGGCCCTTTTCAATGCCGGTTTCAGACCTGCAATCAATGTGGGTATTTCCGTTTCCCGAGTAGGTGGATCTGCCCAGGTCAAATCAATGAAGAAGGTAGCCGGAACGCTCAAGATTGACCAGGCGCAGTTTAATGAGCTCGAGGCATTTACCAAATTCTCTTCGGATATGGATAAGGTAACTGCTATGACTTTGGACAAAGGACGCAAGAATAATCAGCTCCTCATTCAGCCACAGTACTATCCTATGTCTGTAGGAGAGCAGGTTGCAATCCTTTATTGCGGCACCAACGCACTCATGGCAGATATTGAGATTGATAAGGTTAAGGATTTTGAAGATCATTTTATCCATATCATGAAGGATCTGCATGCTGACGTTATTGCAGAGCTTGAGTCAGGCAAAGTTACAGCTGAGGCAGAGGGCACAATCAAAGAGGTTGCCGCTACTGTGTGCAAAATGTTGAACAATTCTTAAGTAACTGATTTTGGCCTCATTAAGAGAAACAAAGGATCGCATCGCTTCGGTAAAGAATACGCTGAAGATCACTTCAGCAATGAAGCTTGTATCGTCTGCTAAGCTACACAAGGCTCAGAAGGCGATAGAAGGTATGCGTCCCTATGAGAGAGAGCTTGAGGGCATACTCTCAAGAATCAAGAGTCCTGAATTTGAGTCTAAAGAAGGAAGCAAGGGCAAAGTCGCTATTGTAGCTTTTGCATCCAACAGCTCACTTTGCGGTGCGTTTAACAATAATATCATCCGCAAGACTCTTGAGGTAATCAAGGACCAGGAAGAGGAGGTCTGCGTTATTGCGGTAGGTCGCAAAATGGCAGAGGCTCTGCGTAAAAGAGGATATGATTGCGGAGAAGATAACAGCAAGCTTGTAAATTTTGCACCATACAAGGATGTTGCTGAGTTTGCGGATAAGCTGAATGCCGGTTTTTACAGTGGCGAATTCAGCAAAGTGATTCTGGTATATAACAGATTTGAGAGCCTGGCACACCAGGTACCTACAGAAGAGCAATATCTTCCATATAAAGCCCCAAAAACTGTAGTAGAGGAAAATAATGAGGAAGAATACATTTTTGAGCCAGAAGCGTCTAAAATCGCAGAAGAAATGCTTCCTCAGCTACTGAAGCTGAAGTTCTATGCAGCAGTTCTTGATTCTGAGGCAGCAGAACAGGCAGCTCGCACAATTGCAATGCAGACCGCATCTGACAACGGAGACAGACTCCTCACCGAGCTCACACTAGAGTACAATAAGGGACGTCAGCAGAAAATCACTGCGGAAATCCTTGATCTCGTCGGCGGAATGTCGCAATAGCAGGATAAATCAACGACCTGTTCTAACCCCTACCACAATCTGCACTGGTTGGAGATAACTGATACTGGAGAACGTTCTATATGCAGATAGGTACTCTCGTTCATAGGTTATCACATTCAAAAGATTCCTAGCAGAGGCAAATATATTTAACTTCCCGATTCTTCGAGAGATCTCAGATGAGAGCATCGGCTTATTAAAGGTACTTGTCGCACCAGAAAAGTCTTTCATGTAAAATATATCAGTAGAGACAGTCCATTCTCCCATAAAAAAGTTGACATCGCCTTCTATTTGAAAAGTATTAACACTTGTTGACTTGGAAAGATATGTCGTGTTGATATCATATCTCATCTGCATATTGGCAGAGAACCAATTTACAGGTTTTGCTCGCAGGGTTCCACTCAAAAAAGAATTTATCTGCCTATACTTAATGTATGACTCCTGTAAAAATTCCGACATAGTACTCTGCGAATGTCCCAGCAGCACCTCAAAAGACAATCTGTTAACATCAAGATGCTTGCTCACACGCGTTGTAAGCGACCAGGTGTCAGAGGTAATCGGCACCGGCAGGTAGGTCTGTATGGTATAATCTGGTTGATAGTCATAGGAAATCACTCTGTCTGAACCATTTATGCTATATGAAGCAGATAGTGTCGCATATAACATAGATATATGATCAGAATAGCGTAAACGGAGATTTGCTGACATTAGTGATTGGGTTGCCAAGCTATCCTTCTTGCTAAGCAATCTATAGTTTTCCATGATTAATGCATCATATAAAGACAAAGCACCGGAGTTGCTCAGTCTATAGCTTGCATCTGCATCTACCTCCCAGGCATTTCCTATCTTATGATGGTAATTAAAAACTGCATTTGTACGGAATTTCTTGTACTTTCCGTCGCTGTCTGAGCCTATCAAGTCAAGATTTATCGGCAATGAGTATCTAAGGATACCGCCCCATAGTGGACTCTGCCCCACAAATGAGACATTTGGTTTGAAAGACCACAACTGCATTTCATTGGATAGATTCTCTAACTTTGTGCCTATTTTGTGCAGCTCAAGATCAGCCGCTGCACGAAAAGTGATATTTTGTCCCAAAATCTTTGTTGCAAATCTCACACTATTGTCTGAAATTAAACTTCTGTTTGTATATCCTTGATTTACTTCTTCTTGGTTAATTAAGAAGTTTGCCTCGTGCTGATTTTGAGTATAATTAGTTTTGCTTTCTATGCTTAAAGCCTGATCTCTTGATGTCCTACTTGTTATTTTTAAATCATTTATCAATTTCAGTGAAGGCAATTTATATTCCTCCGAGTAATTTGAGGAGTTTATGTGCGACACAATAAATTGACCCTCAAAACCAAGTTTATCCTGAATATATAATCTGTCCGAATTATTCTCAAGAGCAGCTGATGTGTACAAATAATAAGAATCCTGGAGATTCTTTCTATAATCCTCAATTAAAAGCGAATTGCCGTCCGGGAGAAAAACTTCTTCCTTCTGGTCATGTCGCTCATTATATCTCTCTTGCGCTAACTGTAAAGAGTACCTGGAGAGAATATTTTCTCCGTGTTTTTTAAGATGATTTATTGAAGCTAAAGAAGATAGGTTATCATACCAAAAAGACTGAGGCAACGGGAGTCTGGTCTTGCGCGGGTGCAGTTCAGTAATAAAATCGTGATTGAGAGCGTCTTGAGAAAAGGTGATAATCTTACTGTCACTGTCATAACTATGGACCTTAAGATCTGTAAAAATATCTTCTCCCTGGGTATTGGAGCCCATTAAAAACAGCGACTGACTCTTTGACGCAAAGCGGGAGAACAAGAGTTTTATATCAAATGGTATTTTTGTTTTTGAAACACCGAGAGAAGCGTCACCGGTAAATAACCACGCGTCTTTTGAATCCTGCTTGAGTATAATGTTAACAGCACTCCTTCCAGTATACTCCACATCTTTTAAAGCCCTGATAGGCTGATGGTTCTTATAGATCTCAACTGATGCTATGTGTTCTGATGAGAGTTTTTTGGTGGCCAAACCATATCTGTTACCCATCAGATCCATACCTTCAATATAAAACTTATTGATATATCGACCGTTATATTTGATACCACCGGATTTGTCTACGCTTATGCCGGGAAGTTTCTCAAGCAGATCTGACATTACCCGTTCTGTCCCGTCGGCAAATGATTGTGCAGAATATTTAAGGGTGTCACCCTTGGACTCAATTACCGAGCTCTTGACCGTAGCACTTCGCAAGTTCAGCGATTTTTCTGACAATAAGATTTCAAAATCGCCAGCCCCAACTTTATATGGAATCTGTACAGGAGCATAGCCTAATAAAGATACCCTTATCGTACTTACATTTTCTGTCGTACTGAGCTTCAACGAGAAACGTCCCTCGCTATCACTTATCGAATAAGCGAGGGAACTATCCTCAGACATCGCCATAATATATGCTCCAGCTAGACCTGCTGACGTTTTTCCATCCTTAACGATACCACTGATATTTGTTTGAGCATCAATTAAAAAGGTATGCAGCAAGAAACAAAGAATATATATTATTTTACGATATGCACTATTTCTACTTTTTGTTAAAATATTCATCAGGGATCAGAGGAATATAATCAAACAGGGGGTCACTTTTTAAAGGTCTTCCATTATGGTCCACTGTACGAATTCCAGTAATCTCATAGTTAAAGTCAATATCAGAGCTGAGACGATTAATAAATTTTATTGCTTTCTCAAATGGATACTCATAAAAATGCGATATTGAATCAAACTTCGTTTTTTGCCGGCGAAGATCTATAGCATACTCACGCGACTTTGAATAACGAGAGCTTTCAACCTGTTCTACACCCATAAGTTTATAACAAAACAACTGCTCGCTATCAATAGCATATACGATCAGACCCGGAGTACCCCACAGAAACGAAGGACCGATGTTAACCGGAATATCTTCAGTAAATAACACAGTCCAAGTTCTGCCTAAATAATCTGCAGTAGCTCTACGACAGACATAGCCCAAATATTCCTCAGTCCCATCAGATATAGTCCAGCGTGGCATTTCCAACTCTCCACCAGTTAAAATAGTTTCTAGCATGAAACCATATACATATTCAAAAGATCTCTTTGAATAATCAACATAATTCCAGATGAGTGGACCGCCTGAAAGCGTTGTTAACTCTCTATACTTGTCCTTATCTTTTATATTACCGGCATAATCAAATGCCAAGACACTTAAAGAATCATATCTAAATTTTGATTCGCTATAGAAAGCTGAGCATTTTCCATCCCAGTCCAAAACCATTGGATCTCCTCTATAATTCTTATCTGTAACCTTATTCTTATACATATACAGATAAGAACAACGCAGATTTTGCGCATCCAAGAAAGTGAAGGTAATGAGCAGAGAAAATAGAAGAAAAAGTTTTTTACTCATGGATAGTATTATTGAATTCCGGATTCATTACCTACATTACCTGAGCAATACTGCCTCTCATATAGGTCATGTAGTTCAAGCAACCTTTCAGGTGTTGGTTCAGTAGGGAAAGTTTGATAAATAACCCTACAACTTAAAATAAATCCATGATGATATTCTGCAGTAGAGATAAAAGAGGATAATAGAGTAAATAATAAGACAACAAGTGCCTTGAGTTTAAAATTCTTTTTCATACTGTTGTAAAATTAGTGGTTAATATCTTGTTATGAACAAATATAAAAAAGAAATAAAAAAAAAGAAAGCCCGACGATATTTCTATCATCGGGCTTTCCGAAAAGCGGCAGCTGCCTACTCTCCCACTTGGTGTAGCAGTACCATCGGCGCTAGTGAGCTTAACTTCTCTGTTCGGTATGGGAAGAGGTGGATCCTCACCGCTATAACCACCGCAGTATATTACTTGAGAGAAATAACTATCTAAAAAAGTCTTCGGCTTACTTAAAAGATCTCGGGCTATTAGTACAGGTCGACTGAGTACATTACTGCACTTACATCTCCTGCCTATCAACGTGGTAGTCTCCCACGACCCTTAGGGAAGTCTCATCTTGGAGACGGCTTCGCGCTTAGATGCTTTCAGCGCTTATCCTGACCGAACGTGGATACTCGGCGATGCAGCTGGCGCCACAACCGATATACCAGAGGTTCGTCCAACCCGGTCCTCTCGTACTAAGGTCAGTCCTCCTCAAACTTCTTACGCCCACAACAGATAGAGACCGAACTGTCTCACGACGTTCTG
>JAFNUQ010000198.1 GCA_017383945.1 Bacteroidales bacterium
CTTAAGCTAAACGGCGTGAGTGTAGATATTATCGCCAGATCAACAGGACTCTCTCTAGCTCAAATCGAAGCGCTTTAATCTAAATAGATAAATCTCGGCGACATGCCGAGATTTTTTTGTATACTAGAATCGTCTGAGAGTATGCCAGGTGCAAGCACAGAAGCGACTGACAACAGAGAAATAGGGAAATTAATTTTATTTGTTGTTATTTAAGGAAATTTACTATCTTTGCAGTCCGCAAGTTTGCGAGGGACGGTTCCGTAGCTCAGCTGGATAGAGCAACAGCCTTCTAAGCTGTGGGTCACAGGTTCGAATCCTGTCGGAATCACAAAACCGCGATAGAGTTAATCTACCGCGGTTTTTTGTTTCTGCATAGTCCCATTTCTATCAAATTTTTACTTATTTCTCCCCGAGGGGGGGGGTAAAATGACACTTTTATTATATTTTTTCTTTACATTTGTGGATAGCAAGCTATGAAAACTTCATTACGTATATCATATACTTCGCAAAACTTTGATACTGTAGAGGAGATAATATCATGGCGCTCACGTCGTTTGTAACCAATCCCAGCCACACTTCTTTGGGGCCACTGGGGTGTTATATAATCGTGAGCAGCTGTTGTTTACCAACTACAAGGCTGGCGAAGGCTTGATATACGGTAAACATAAGCTGCATATAATTATTAATTTAACACTCTATTTTTTATGGAAACTACTAAAACAACCTATGAAGCTCCTTCTACGGAGGTTCTTGAGATCGAAGTAGAGCAGATTATTGCTCAAAGCATGGATCCAGAAAATCGTGATTGGTAATTCAAACATCTTTTCATTATGAAAAAATTAGCTTTATTTTTTGCTTCAGCATTGTTCTTCGCAGCTTGTGCAAATGAACAACTTCAGCCTGAAGCAGTTGTTGTTTCAGTTGAAGCAACAGCAGAGAGCCTTGTTGAAGGCACCAAGGCAAACGTTTCAGATGCAGGTGCTTTTACCTGGCAGACTGGCGATATCATCAGCGCATACAAGACTGATGGTACAAAGCTTAATAGCTCTCCTTTAGGAGTTGGCGGTAGCTTTACAGCAAATTTTGAATTTGCTACCGGATGGAATTCAACTGACTATCCTACCGCTTACTATCCATCAGACGTAACCTATGCTTCTGACAATGTTACTGTCCCAGCCACTAGAGCTTGGGTAGCAGATAATACTGCTCCTACTATGCGTGCAGAGTACTCAGGTGCATATAACTTCAAGCACCTCGGTGGCGTAGTTAGAGTTCAGATCGTCAACGTCCCTACTGACGCAAGAAAGTTTGTCTTCAAGACTCCTGGCTATAAGATTAATGGAGAATTTGCTCTTGTTGAGAATGCTGGCGTTTATAGCATCGCAACAGTTGCTTCTGCAGATGAGGCTGAGCAGACATTTACTCTCACATTTGACGCTCCGGCTGCCGGAACAACTATGAACTTTTATGTTCCAGTTCCTGTGGGCACATATGCAAATGGTTTCTCTATCAGCTTGTTGAACGAAGCTAGCACAGCTATCTATGCCAAGACAGGCGCTTCTTCACAGTCTGTTGCCCTCAAGCAGCTCATCCTTATGAGCCCTATCACCCTTGCAGGTGGCGTGGGCGAAGGCGCAACCACAATCCTCAATGCAGGTACCAACTACAGCGGCAACTTTGAGCTTCCAAACACCACAAATGACGTACTCATCAAGTTTGGTCCATCAACCGGCACTGTAAACCTCGTTTATGGTGGTAGCAATCACCCAGCCAATGTAGAGATTCAGGTAGAGGGAACACTTGCAAAATTGACCGGTAACCTTCCTAGCTCACACGTTGAGTTTACAACAGGTACAATCGAAGATGCAACTCTTCTCACAAGCGCAACAACATTTGTTGTCGTACACCCAGCTAAGATTTCTAAATCTCTTACCATCGCAGGTGGTAACGCAGAGATTAAGGGTCACGTGAGAAGCATCGTGGTTGCAGAGAATGCAACAGGCAACAATGACAACACTAATCCAGAGCCAGTCAGCATCAAGATTGAAGCTCCAGCACCTTCAGCCCCAGAAGAAGAACAGTATGACGCTGTCGGTACAATTACAGTAAACTCAGACACTGAGATTGACAACAACACTGAAGAGCCTGTTAATGTAGTAAAGGGTAACGACGATCCAAACGTAGAGGTAACAGTACCAGATGGTGATACTGCAATCACACCAGTTGAAGGTGTCGTAGCTATCGGTGATGCGAAGTTTGAGACAATTGAGGCTGCTATTGCTGCAGCTCAGGCTGGCGAGACTATCACAATCTTGGAAGATCTCACATCAAGCGCAATTATCCTTGTTGACAAGGCAATCACTATTGATGGTAATGGCAAGACACTTACTTCTACTGCCACACGAGCAATCAACGTCAATGTAAATGGCGAGGTAACAGTTAAAAACCTCACTATTATCGCTAGCGGAGAACGAGGTTTCAATGTCATCCAGAAACCAGCAACCCTTAACATTAATAATGTAACTGCCACTGCAGCCAACTACACAGTAAATGTCGCAAGCTCTGCAGGTGCAGCAAAAGTCAATATTGATAACTCGACTTTGACTGGTAAGAACGTTGTAAATATCGCAGGTCCTGGTGCTAAGGTAAGCGTTCAGAACAGCACTATAAATTGCAATGACAACAATACAACTGCGGGCGAGAGCTATGCTGCTCTCTGTCTTCACAAAGACGGAATTGGTGCTTCTATCATTGCTACAAATACGACAATAAATATTCCTGAAGACTCAGACTCAGAGAAAGGAAGAAATGGAGCAGAAGATGGCACTGTGACTATTGATGGTTCAACAGAAGGTGTTATAGTTACTGTTGCAGTCATTACTTATGAGGGTTCTAATTACTACCATGGATTTGAAACCCTTGCTGCTGCAGTAGAGTTTGCAAAAGTTGGTGATAAGATTAGCCTCATCAGAAACATTACTCTTGATGCTCCAATTACAATCAATGCAGACAAGTCGTTGACTCTTGACCTCAACGGTAAGACTATAAGCCAGGAGAAGGATTGCACGGGATCATATTCTATGATTACCAATAAGGGCAAATTAACAATTAAGGGTAATGGTACTATTAGCTTTAAAGATTTATCAAATGGCGGTGGCGATACTTGGGGATCTTATGTAATTACTAATAATGGTACCTTGGTCGTTGAAAATGGAACATTGAAGCATTATGGATCTGCGGATGGCGATCATGATACTAATTTGCCAATTCAAAATTATCAAGGAAAGGTAACAATCAATGGTGGTACAATTTCTTCTGTAGATTTCCGTTCTTTGCGTGATTTTACTGCCGGTGGAGAAATTATCATTAATGGAGGTAAATTTGAAGGCCAAGTTTGGATGCAAGGATTAGGTAATGGTTCTTCATCTCTTACAATCAATGGTGGTGAATTTGAACCAGTTTCTGGTTATGATGGTTCTTCAGTATATATTACTAATGGTACAAACATTGTTAATGTTTCTATTACTGGTGGCACATTTAACACAAAAATTGGCTCTGCAAATCCATCAAAAGATGGCGTAAAAGGCTGTATTACAGGTGGTACATTCACACAATCTGCTAAAGAAAATACCAATGCAGCGCTTCTTAATGAAGGATATGAATTCGAAGCTGGAACAGATGGTAATTACACTGTTGTTGCTAAGTAATAAATCAAATTAACAGATTTAATAAAGAGGATGACTAATCAGTCATCCTCTCTTTTATATTTATATCAACCTCCGCCAAATCGCAAGTAGCCAGCGGCGTAGAGGAGATAGTGTCATCCAGATGCAGGAGTAGATGCGCCATAGCAAAGAAGATGTGCTGATACTACGGCCTTTGCGGATGATACTATGCACCAGGCCAAGGACATCTGAGACATCGCACAGTTCCCGACCACGTACATTACCGTCTCCCATCAAAGTGAGCCTATCACCTTCCCTGCCGATGATACGATGCAGGACAAATTGGCCACTGCGTTCCCTGGCAAGAACTACATCTCCCCTCTTCAGTGCATCAGCATCAAAGGGTCCCAGCATCACCTGGTCTCTTAGATGTACGATAAATGGAGACATGCTCACACCCTTGACCGTGAGGGTCACAGTATGGCCTTCTTTTATCAGTTTTCCCATCTCGGGGAGCAGAATATCGTTTGCTATCGTCTCGCGCCTAGGCATATCATCAATCTAAGATTGTCTAATATAAGCATTATTTTTTATCTTTGTATAGGTATGAATTTTTTGTGGTTTTGGAAGGTTGTAAGGCCTGTCAGATGGTCTATCACACTGCAAGTTATCACACAGATTGTGCGTGTAGCCTGCTCTATGGGCTTTATTGTAGCCGGCAAGCAGCTGGTGGACATCGCCACCGGCAAAGCCGAAGGCACTCTCGCCCCATATATCGCTCTGCTCGTAGGAACGCAGCTGATGCAGATTCTGCTTAATGCCCTACGCAACCACGTCCAGAATCGTTCTGATGTCAAGATGAAAGTCAACCTGCGAGAGCAGATGTTCAGCCACTTGCTGCTTGCGCGAAGCGACACCAGTTCAAAGAAACATTCGGCCGATATGGTGAGCCGCCTGCAGGAAGATGTGCGCCTTGTGAGCGAATCCCTCTGCCGCGCGCTTCCGGCGACCATTGGCGCAGCGCTACACTTTGTTGCCGCATTTACCTTCCTTGTCATATATGAGCCGAAGGTTGCCTGGCTGCTGGCCGTACTCACGCCTGTCGGCATATTTGCGAGCAAATACATAATGAGTCGCTCGCGAAGCCTCACCCACGAGATCCGCAACAGCGAGACCGATATACAGACTCATTTGCAGGAGAGCCTGCAGCACCTGACTACCATCAAGACAATGGATTACACAGAGGAGAGCAGGAGCAGCCTGGATGTATACCAGAACTCGCTCACCAGAAATACGATGCGCAAGTCTTGGTTCAGTATAGGAGCCAATCTGATCACCGGACTCGTATTTGCCGGTGGTTATCTGGCCGTATTCCTCTGGAGCATCAACGGACTTCAGAAGGGGCTGATCAGCTATGGTCTGATGACCGCTTTTCTTCAGCTCGTGGGGCAGATTCAGCGTCCTGTTATGGAACTCAGCCACCAGCTGCCGACACTCTCACGAGCAGTAGCTTCTGCTGATCGTCTAAAAGATATCGAGGCCTTGCCTCAAGAATACCTTTCTGACTCACCTAGGTTCCTGTCAGGTCCTACCGGAGTCCGCATTAAGGACATTAGTTTCCGATATGACGGCGGCGAGAAAATGATTTTTGAGAATTTCAGTTGCGATTTCAAACCGGGAGAGGTCTGCGCTATAACCGGATCTACCGGCATCGGCAAGAGCACTCTTATCAAACTGATACTCAGCCTGCTGACACCTCAGAAAGGAGAAATCAGCTTTTACAATGACACAGAGCAAGTAGAATGCGGTCCTGACACTCGCTGCAACCTAGCCTATGTCCCGCAAGGCAACAGCCTGCTAAGCGGCAGCATTAGGTATAATCTGTTGATCGGCAATCCTGAGGCAGGCGAGGAGATGCTCCTTGACGCGCTTCATACCGCAGCAGCAGATTTTGTGCTTGACCTGCCACAAGGTTTGGATACGGATTGCTTTGAGAAGGGAGCAGGTCTGAGCGAAGGACAGGCGCAGAGAATTGCTGTAGCTAGAGCTTTGCTGCGTCCCGGCAGGGTGCTGCTTCTTGACGAATTCAGCTCTGCTCTCGACAAGGAAACAGAAGAGCTGCTGATGCAAAGATTGGCTGAAAAAGCAGAGGCAGAAGCTCTGACAGTGATAATGATTACCCACCGCACTGAGATTCTTGGATATTGCACGCAAACAATTAAGATACAATGAGATTTAGAAACGGATTGGTCCTGAGAAATATCTGCGGCGAGAATGTCGTAGTGGCTGAAGGACTTGAAAATATTGATTTCGGCAAGATGATAGTGCTCAACGAGAGCGCAAAATATCTGTTTGAGGCAGTCAACGGCAAGGAATTTACTGCCGAGGAACTCATCTCTCTCTTGCTTGAGAAATATAATGTGAGCGAGGAAACTGCCCAGGCAGATATCGCAACACTTTGTCAGAAGTGGGCAGAGGCTGGTTTACTTATCTAGACACGCAGATGGATAAAAGTGCCTTACAGCTTCTAGAATTGCTCCGCTCCGGCTTGTGGGGGAAAGCTGCTGACCCTTCTGTTTTTGAAGGCTCTGTGGACTGGAGTGCCATAGTGTCGACAGCTATGGATCAGACTGTCGCACTGATTGTAGCCGACGGCTATGCTACCCTACCCACGCAGTTGCAGCCACCGAAGAAGATTCAGTTCTCTATTGAAGCCCTAAGAGTCAGGACTGCACAAGCACATCAATTACTAAATCACGGACTTGCCGAGTTCAGCCATCTACTGGACAACAATGGCATCCATCACGTGCTGTTCAAGGGGCAAGGCCTGGCGCAGAACTACATCAATCCGCATTCGCGCACTTGCGGCGATATTGACTTGTATGTCGGAGAGAAGAATCTTGATAAGGCCAAGGCTATTATGGACGGTTTCGGAGAGGCTGACGGCAAGGACTTGGATAGCGAGAAGCACATACATTGCAAGCGTAACGGGGTGGATTTTGAACTTCACAAGATTGCTGAAGTGCTCGACCTTCCTTGGAAGAATAAGCGCTATCAGGCTTGGACCCTGAAACATCTTGCAGAAAATGGCGATTTTGAGATCCTTAATGTCGGTGATGCTCAAGTAAATCTTCCACCAGCGCAGTTTAATGTGCTCTATGTTTTCAACCACCTGCTTCACCATTTCCAGAAGGGAGGAATCGGACTAAGACAGGTCTGCGACTGGGCCTGCCTGCTGCACACTCACGCAGGAATGTATGACCGCGATGTGCTGAAAAAAGATCTGAGGACATTTGGACTGACCGACTGCTGGAGGCTGTTTGGACAGATTGCTGTTGATTTTCTTGGGCTTCCTGCAGAGGAGATGCCACTTTATCCCGGCACTGCGGGCAGAAGAGCAGAGAGGGCAATGGAGACTATCTTATATTTCGGCAACTTCGGCAGGAAGGCACGGGCTTGCGACACCCCTCGTCCAAAAGGCTACTGGTCAGGCAAATTGCACAGCTTCAGGTATAATCTCAGAAGCAGTTACCAGCTTTTCAAGCTTTTCCCTCTAAAGACCCTGATCTCCTTTACTGCCTATACGATCCGAGGCACGATAGTGGCACTTCACTTGGGCCACACAAAATGAGAGTTGATTGATTCTCCGCCATCTACAACTATGCTCTGACCGGTGCAGAATGTATTTGTCACCGTCAGGAAGTAGGCCCAGCGGGCAATCTCTTCTGTGCTTGCCCACCTCTTTAAAGGCGTCTGTTCCATGATCTCCGACCACAACGCGGCATCGTTTATCACGCAGTCGTTGAGCGGAGTCATTACTCCTCCGGGGTCAAGGCTGTTGCAAGTAGCACCATACTGCGCCACACGCAGAGCGACGTTTTTTGTATAGGCAATCACTCCCCCTTTGCTTGCGGCATATTCAGGGAATTCCGAGCCTGTGTGGCCACTTGCCGAGCCGATATTCAGGATAGATTTTATGCTAGCCTGCAGGCCATAGCGCTCAGTGATCTTTATCAAGGCTTTGAGGTTGACGTTGATGTCATCCTCGTTCTGAGTGCCTGCATTATTTATCAGGATCTCAACACCATCTATCTCCGGCAGGCTGTCATATTCCCTGATATCACACTGATAATGAGTATATGAGTCGTCTGTAATTGAGGACTCCTGCCTATCTATCCCGATGACATTGTGCCCTTGGGAGATAAAGAGTTCAGCAATGGCCTTACCTATGCCTTGCGATGTGCCTGTAATCAAAACTTTCATATTACTCTTGTCTGTCGGATATATGTTTTCTAATATATGAGATTGCGGCATAGGCCATTGGCGTACCACAGACAGCTTCTATCGTCAGTTTCATCAGATATTGAGATACTATCATCAGCATCAGGTCCCGTCCGGAGAGGACTCCGAGGAATGCAATCAAGACAAAAGGAACTGTATCAAAGAGGTAGGCGATGATAGAGCTTCCTATCGTGCGTACCCAGAGGAAACGGCCTTGTGTCTTTGCCTTTATCCTGCTCATCAGCCAGGCGTTGGAAAGTTCTCCTAGAAGGAATCCTGTCAGCGACGCGACAACTATCCTTGGCACATAGGAAAATACTGTATTATAGGCTGTTGCAGCCTCGTCAAGATAGTCCGGCGATGGCAGCCACACGCCGATCTGAGTGCAGACCACCACAAGAACATTACAGAAGAATGCCAGCAGAATGGCTCTTTTTGCTGTGCGATATCCCCATATCTCAGTAATTACATCTCCTAGCATATATGCTATCGGGAAAGTTATTGTACCGGCATCAAAGTAAAATAGGCCGAAGAAGCCGATTACCTTGACGGCCATTATATTGGAGATAATGTAGGAAGTGACAAACAGCACTATTAAGACAACAAGCAACGAGGATTCGTTGATTGTCCGGTTTTTGAAAGGGTTTTCCGATACCTTGTTCATTGATAGAATATTTTGTCCAAAGATACAAAACTTTCAAAAACCTATCATAAGTATCACTGACAAAGTGAGAAAAACGTTAAATTCGCAAGATTTTTGTACTAAGATCCTAAATATGAATAAAAATTATCCGATTTATAAGACCACCTTTATAGACGATATGCGTTCGCTTGTAGAGGAGGCAGCACAGAATTTCAAAGATGATATTGCCATATCCTATAAGGAAAACTATTGGGATACTGAAGTAAAGAAAGTTTCTTTTATCCAGTGGAGAGAGGACGTCAGAAATCTTGGTACCGCTCTCATTTCCAAAGGCCTTAGAGAAGAGAATATTGCCATCGTGGGTGAGAATTCCTACGGCTGGTGCTGCTCTTTCTTTGCAGTTATGGCGATAGGCTCCGTGACAGTCCCTGTGGATAAGGAACTTCCTATTGAAGATATCGACGGCATCATCTCTACCACCTCCTGCAAGGCCGTAATCTTCGGAAAATCATCAGAAGAGAAGGTAAAGGAAATCATTGCCAACGGTGGCTTCAAGACAGTTGAGTTATTTATCTCTATCGCTCCTGAGAGCAAGATTGAGGCAAAATCCCTCACATCTGTTGCCAAGATGCAGGAGATGGGCGGAAAGCTCTATGCAGAGGGTGATAACTCATACTACGACTACAAGATTGATGTCAACAAGCTCGCATCAATTGTATTCACTTCAGGCACAACAGGCAAGGGCAAAGGCGTTATGCTCTCTCAGGCAAATATCGGCCTCGATATGACCCTCGGAATGTATAACTTCGACATTACCAGAAAGACCCTACACGTCCTTCCGCCACACCATACATTCGGCTCAACAGTCAATTTTGTCGGACATCTCTCACAGGGCTGCGAGGTATATATCTCCAGCGGCATCAAGCACGTGAGCGACGAAATCAAGGAGCAGCAGCCGACACACCTTATCCTCGTTCCTGCGTTCTTGGAGGTAATGAACAGAAAGATCTGGACAATTGCCCGCAAAAACAAAAAAGAGGGCTTGCTGAAGGCCATGATGAAGGTCAGCGATTGCCTCAGAAAGGTCGGCATCGACGTGAGAAGGAAACTGTTTGCAAGCGTGCTCAGTTCATTCGGCGGCAAGCTCGAGCTCATCATCTGCGGCGGTGCAAAGCTTGATGAGGAGATTATCCGCACTTTTGATTCGCTTGGCATCACAATCCTCAACGGTTACGGCATCACCGAATGCGCTCCGCTGATATCTGCCAACCGCAACAAATATCGCAAGCCGGGCAGCGTGGGCACCCCTATTCTGGCGTGCCGCGTGAAGATTGACAATCCTGACGAGAATGGCGAAGGCGAGATCTGCGTCAAGGGTCCAAACGTGATGCTTGGCTACTACAACAACCCTGAGGCAACAGCAGAAGTCTTCGACAAGGACGGCTTCTTCCACACTGGAGACTACGGCAAGCTTGATGAGGAGGGTTGGATCTACATCACCGGCAGAAAGAAAAATCTCATCATCCTTTCCAACGGCAAGAATGTCTACCCAGAGGAGATAGAGGCTGACCTGCAGAAGGTTGAGGGCGTGTGCGAGGTTGTGGTTTATGCCGGAGAGAGCCGAGTGCAGAAGGACAAGATCACTATCGTAGCTGAGATCTTCCCTGATGCAGACCTTCTCAAGGACAAGGGCATCACCAACGCTCAGGAATACTTTGAAACTCAGGTCAAGGCTCTCAATGAGAAGATGCCGCCATATAAGGCCGTCAAGCGCGTGAAGCTCAGAGACACCGAGTTCAAAAAGAACACCTCACGCAAAATCACCCGATTTAATATCGACAAAACAATAGATTAACAAAAAAGGACTAAGCCGCTGCTTAGTCCTTTTTTTGTCAATTATACCTTATAAATAAAAAAGTGGCTCACAGATATCTGTAAGCCACTTTTTTGCGGAGAGGGAGGGATTCGAACCCCCGGACCCGTGAAGGTCAACAGTTTTCAAGACTGCCGCAATCGACCACTCTGCCACCTCTCCAAGACCTTTGTATTCCAAAGGGAATGCAAAGGTACAAATATTTTCTAAACTTGCAAATTATTTATCATTAAAATGAGATACCCAAAGAGATGTTAACCTGATGAGTATTCATCTTGAGCTCAGAGTTAGACTCTGTAGAGTGGAGAAGGTTGGTAATCGGTCCCTCATATGAAACTCCCACAAAGAGATTCTGGAACGCTACTCTTGCACCAGCCTGCCATCCGAGAACCACTCTGTTCATATCCTCAAACTTCTCAAAGTAATTTACTTTGGTAGTATTATCTCCAAGGGATGTACTCTGCTGTCCGAGGATATAGCCCTGTACATTTACTCCGGCAAATGGCATGATATGAACAGGAGTACTTGGAATCGCAAGGTCAAAAAGGACATTTACAGGAACCTTAACTGAAAGGAAATCTGTTGTAGACTTAACCTTATTCTCAGTCTCTGCTTTCCAAGCATATTGCAGACCAGCTCCATACTGAAGATAAAGAGGAGTTGATTCCAACAAAGCTCTTGCTTGTGACCAGTTTGCAGAAACTGCATTGAGATTCTCGCTATTTGAGTTATTAAGACCAATAACACTTACATTAGAATTAAGTGTAACAGGGCTGTAGCTGAGATCAACAGTGTTGATAACCTGCGCAGATGCAGCCACACCAAACAATGCGACAGAAGCCGCGATAATCAAAAGTTTTTTCATAATAGATTAGAATAAATTAATAAATATAAAAGCAATGGTTGGTCCATTACTATTTTTCTTCGTTCATAAAGAACTTCCACTGGAAGAGCAGAAGGTAAAATGCTCCACAAGTGACGCAACTGTCGGCAAAGTTAAATACAGGACTGAAGAAGATGACCTTCTCTGCTGTGCGTATTATCGGGAAGTAGAACATATCCACTACGTGCCCAAACATAAATGGTGCGTAGTCCCATATAATACCGTAGAACAAGCAATCAATGATATTTCCTATCGCTCCTGCTGTAATCATCGTCAGACCGACCAAAACGCCCGTAGGAGTACCTTTTTTGATCAGGGATGAGATCCACCATATAAGGCCCCCACTAAGGACAATTCTTAAAAATGACAATAGGAACTTTCCAACCTTGCCGCCGAAGCTCATACCAAAGGCCATACCTTCGTTTTCAACAAAACAAAGTCGGAACCATTCCCCTATCACAAAGATCTGCTCTCCAAGAGACATATTTGTCTTGACCAGGACTTTTATGACCTGGTCAATGACAATAAGGATAACGCCTAGAAGGAGCAGGGACTTGCCTCTTGAAAGTTTCATTACTTTCTTCCGAGTCTAGCAAGTTTCTCCTTTGCCTCAACTGTGAGTGTTGCGTGTGGCACGAGGCGAAGTCTCTCTTTAGGGATGAGCTTTCCAGTCTCGC
>JAFNUQ010000199.1 GCA_017383945.1 Bacteroidales bacterium
AATGAGTCTACGTACGAGTGTAGTACCATCAATAATCATATTCTGGCTAGCTGTAGCCGGACAATACTGGTATGCCTTTCTCCAGTTAGGAATAGCGTCATCATAAGCCTTCTGCTTGAAGTACTCTCTATAGTAAGAAAGGTACTTAATACATTCTACACTGTCGGCACCATACTTACCTTGTGCAGACAAGTCTACTGAACCAAAAAGAATGGCCACTAAACTAAAAAATACAAGTGTTACTTTTTTCATATAGCTATTTGAATTAATTAATCGTACTGATTCTTTCTAAACCAAATATCGAAAATATTCATTCCGACAGTGAAGTTGAAATATCTTTCTCTCACAAAATCGTCTTTCAACACTCCCCTCTGACCGAAATCAAATCCGATAGACAATGCATTATACATCCTATTGATTGGTAAAGAAATACCAAATGTTATACCCGTTGAAGCTACCTCCTGGCCATAAAGCAGATAGTATTCTGTTTTATGATATGCACCGGCTCTGTAGGCTATTCTATTTACAAGATAACGTACATCATTGATGTTTGGTATATATTCAAAACCAACTCTGTAGGCCTGTGATATAGATGTTTTAAATGGAGTAGACGCTGCAGAATAACCGCTGATTGCTTCAATTCCGGACTGTGTCCAGTCAGATCTGGTATAATCCATTTCAAACATCCACTTGTTTGCCTTCTTAATAGAAATACCCACTCCGTATTCACTTGCGAGCTTTACATTTTTTGTCAAACCAAGTGTATCAACTCTGTAATACAAAGTATCAGAAGCTGCTGATGAAACAGAATAGCTACCATCTGTATAAAAGCCCTTCATGTTTACATCTGTGGTATATGTAGCTCCAAGTGTGAGCTTTATATCCGAACCTAATGGCTGTTCATACTGAAGACCAAACTTACCACCTACTCCACGGGCATTAAGAACTGTATTGTTTTTAATGCTGCTGTATGAAGCATCAGAGAATGATGTAGAGTATGATTTCTCTATCTTTCCAAAATAGTAGTCAAATTGAGCTCCGAGAGATAGTCTTTTAAAGAAAGTAACACCTGCCGCAACAAATACTTTATACATACCTCCCTGACCAGAAGTCACGTGCTCAATATTTCCCACATTACCGATAATACCAGGATTTTTCTCTCTGTATGAGTAGTCAAATCCCATATCGCTATATGGAAGAATACCCAACATCATTGCTGATTGTCTCTGAAGAGGAAAAGAAATGATAAAGTCGTTTACATTGAAAGTATTATTTGCAGACTTTAGTTTTCCCTGACTAAAAACTTTGTTATTTGAATGCAGAGAGAAATCAGCCATAAAAGAAAGAGAATCTCTTTCAGTTATTGAAGCAGGATTTATTACATTCAAATATCTGTTTGTACGATTGGCTATACCGACACCTCCCATAGTATTGCTATAGGCTGTAGATTGTTTATTAAGATCACCTACACCAAATATAGAATATGGAGAATATCCAGTATATGCTTGAGCAGCTGCACCAAAAGAAACCGCCAACAATAAGGCAGTGATAATAATTATCTTAGTTGATAATTGTTTTAACATACTCATCTGTTATAATGGCCAGACCTACAAGTTCTAAATTACAAACTACAAAGATGGAGTTTTTCATTTGCTTTGCAAAATAAATTGCGTCCCCGCCAGTAAAAATTGTTATATTATTAGGGTTTTTGCATAAGTAACCCTCAATTTCAAACTTTATGCCTAAAAATATTCCAGACTCAATTGATTCGGTTGAATATTTTACTCTTGAATATCTTTCCAATGCTTTGAACCTTGTTCTGTATCCAAGAGAAATGTTTCCACCAGAATAATTACCGTCTGATTCTATAAAATCAACGCTCAGCGTAGTACCTAGATTAAAAATACTGCATGCTTTATTCTTAAACAGATATCTAGCCGCAATTATACCGGCAGCTCTGTCAGAACTCAAATATTCGGGAATATTATACTTTAACAGGTATTTTGTATGATCCGAGTCAAGAATTATGAGATGAGAACACTCTTTTCTCAGTATTTCCTCCTCTTCTTGACTAACCTTGGAGACAGAAGCTATGGTCAATACTTCAGGCTTTTCTTTTTCCATAATAGAGAGGATATAATCCAACATCTTTTCTCCTTGATATCTGAAAGTTTTTCCTAAAGTGGTTCCCTCAGACCAAGCAGCCTTGAGTGCTGTATTTCCTGCTATTACCAGAAGATTTGCCATTTCTTTATAATTAAATCCTACAAAATTAAGAATTATCTCAACTTACTCAAAATCAGATGTGCCTGCTCCAGAGTACTTACATTTCTGACTAGAATCTTAAACTTACCTTCAGTCTGTTTGATTTCAATATTATTCTTAGAGTCGATAAAGTTGGAAATTACTCTCTCAAAAGTCTTGGATTTATAATATGGAGACATCTGGTTTGATATGAAGAAAGCTATTAATAATCCATTTTTGATTATCACTTTTTCAAATCCTATTCTTTCTCCTATGTTCTTTATTTTCACTACATTAAAGAGATTATCCAGTTCTTCCGGCATTTTTCCAAACCTATCCTGTATATTCCTTATATAGTTATTAATTTCTTTTTCAGTTGACATACTATCCATCGCTCTGTATATCCTGATTTTTTCAGAGGTAACGTCAATATAATCATCAGGTATAAAAGCTGGTTTATCTGTTTCTATAGTACAATCAGTTATAAACTTAGAGTTCTCGTTTTTCTGAATCATATTAGTTTCAACTCCAAGTTCTTCCATAGCTTCTGCAAGAATCTTCTGATAGGTTTCATATCCCATTTCAGTAATAAAACCACTTTGTTCCGCGCCAAGCAGGTTGCCCGCTCCGCGAATGTCAAGATCCTGCATAGCTATATTAAAGCCACTGCCAAGATCAGAAAATTCCTCTATAGCCCTCAATCTCTTGCGAGCGTCATCAGATATGCTTGCAAACGGAGGAACAATCAGGAAACAGAATGCTTTTTTATTTGATCTTCCTACTCTACCTCTCAGCTGATGAAGATCACTCAAACCAAAATTCTGTGCTTGATTAATTATTATAGTATTTGCATTTGGAATATCTAATCCGTTTTCTATCAATGTTGTACATAACATTAGATCATAGTCTCCCCTCATAAAATCCAACATATAGGATTCAAGAAGTTTAGACTCCATTTTTCCATGTACAGTACATATCTTCATATCAGGAACTAATCTTTGTAGTATTTCTCTGATAGAATCCAATTGCTCTACTTTATTATGAAGGAAAAATACCTGTCCTCCTCTGTTTAATTCATATTCTATGATACTCTTAATTTCCTTTTCATTGAATAGAATTATTTCTGTCTGTACAGGAATTCTATTTGGTGGGGGAGTGTTGATTATGCTCAAGTCCCTGGCACCCAACAAAGAAAATTGTAGAGTTCTAGGTATAGGAGTAGCTGTGAGAGTAAGCGTATCAATTGAAGCTTTTATTTCTCTTAGTTTTTCTTTTGCCGATACTCCAAATTTCTGTTCTTCATCAATTATCAAAAGACCTAAATCTTTGAATTCAAAATCTTTACCTAAAATTTTATGAGTACCAATCAAAATATCTATCTTACCATCAACAAGATCTTTCTTGATTTGGGTAATTTCCTTTGCAGTTCTGAGTCTGCTCACATAATCCAAATTACAAGGAAGATTCTGTAATCTGGATTTAAATGTATTATAATGTTGAAGAGCCAAAATAGTAGTTGGAACCAAAACAACCACTTGCTTGCTATCTGCTACCGCCTTAAATGCGGCTCTTATTGCTACTTCTGTTTTACCAAATCCTACATCACCACAGACAAGACGATCCATTGGACAGTCATCTTCCATATCTCTTTTTATTGCCAGAGTAGCTGTCTCCTGGTCTGGAGTATCTTCATAAATAAAAGAAGACTCCAACTCCTGTTGAAGAAAAGTATCATGGGAGTATGCAAAACCTTTGGACGCTTTTCTCTTTGCATAGAGTTGTATCAATTCCTTAGCAATATCTTTTACTTTAGATTTTGCACTTGTCTTTAAAGATGTCCACATTTTAGAACCTAATTTATGGATGCGAGGTGGTTCTCCATCCTTAGATCTAAAACGCGATATTTTTCCTAAAGACTGAACTGAAACAAAAACTACATCTCCGTCTTTATAGCTGATTTTTACAACTTCCTTTGGTCTTCCTTTATCGTCTCTGATCTTTACAAGACCACCAAATATACCCACTCCATGATCTATATGCACTATATAATCACCTATATTAAAAGCATTTAGATCATTAATAGTGAGTTGTTCACTCTTTTCTACGCTTCTCCTTATGCTGACTCTATGAAATCTATCAAAAATCTCGTGATCAGAATAAATACAAATCTTATTGTCCTGGTCTATAAAACCTTTATGAATATTTTTACCTTTGACAAATTGAGGAATAAGACCACCGTTTTGAGAAAGAATTGATTTGATTCTATCTAATTGGTTTTCTTTTTCTCCGTAGATATATACTTTATATCCATTCTCAATTTTTGATCTTATATCCTCTGTAAGAATCTCAAAATTCTTGTTAAATACCGGCTGAGGAGATATTTTAAAATTTACGGTATCTTCTGTATTTACAGATAGGGGAGTGTCTATAAAAACAGTGTTGTATTTGTATATAAGATCAATCTCTTCATTATTTGAATACATATCAAATGAATCCAACCAAATATGGCTTTTACCTGGAATTACATTTAATATACTTTCAAGTGATTCCTCATTTGAAGATATTATATCTGAAATAATATCAACACTTTGCTCTTCAGATTTAGAAAGCTGCGTATTACAATCAAAAGTATTGATTTTGTCTATTTCATTTCCCCAGAAAGAAATTCTGTATGGATAATTATGCGAGTAAGAAAATATATCTATAAGAGATCCTCTTATAGCATATTGGCCCGGAGACGAAACAAAGTCTACTCTTTCAAATCCCTTTTCTGAAAGTATTTCTTTGATTTTATCATAAGATATTACATCGCCTACCTTTATAGAAAGAACCGAATTCTTTATTTCCTTTTCTGTAGGGATTTTTTCAAAAAGAGCTTCCGGATAGGTTACAACTATTTCTAAACCTTCCTTGTAGGTGAGGATTTTATTTATTGCTGTTGTTCTCTGCACAGCCAATGAAGATTTATAGTTACTTCTTTCTACTTCCTTTCCGCTTTTTGGAAGGAATGAAATAACATCTCCATCTATAAGAGCATAAAGGTCGGAAGTGCAGTATTCAGCTGTTTCTTTATCTGGTAATACTAGTAGATGAAAACCATCCTTTACCACTTCACTGAAAACAAACCACTTTGCAGATAAAAATAATCCTTTACAATAAATTTTCTTCTGCTTTTTGATTTTATCACTAAGTATATTTACAGCTGCTGTACTTATCATTCTATTTTAAATGTGATTTATTAACAACTGAACAAAATTAAAGGTTGATAAGTTTTAAAAACCCTGTTAATAACTTAAAATCAGATTATTAATAACTTTTTGTGTTAAAATTTTACTGGTTTATAAATACTGAATAAACTGAGTTATGAACAATTTTAAACAATTTATATTTCTGATTATAAAATACTTGTATTACTTATCAACATTTAAACACTCCTAATAAAAACAAAACCTATATATAAAAATAATAAGTTATATTTGTATGTTTATTTATGAGCTGTATGACGGACTTTGATCCTCGCAATACAAACGAAGGCAAAGATAAGGATTTAGAAGGAATTATCAGGCCTCAGGAGTTGGAAGATTTCACTGGACAAGATGAAATCGTTTCCAATATGCGAGTATATGTAAAGGCCGCAAAAATGAGGGGAGAGGCGCTTGATCATACTCTGTTTCATGGTCCTCCTGGATTGGGTAAAACTACATTGGCTCATATTATAGCAAATGAAATGGGAGTCAATATAAAGATTACTTCCGGTCCTGTATTGGATAGGCCAGGAGATCTTGCTGGACTTCTTACTTCACTGGATACAGGTGATGTACTTTTTATAGATGAGATTCATAGACTTTCACCGGAAGTAGAGGAGTATCTATATTCTGCTATGGAAGACTATGTTATTGATATAATGATAGATAAAGGCCCGGGTGCAAGATCCGTGCGCATTTCTCTCAATCCGTTTACCCTGGTTGGAGCTACTACCAGAAGCGGATTGCTGACAGCGCCTCTTCGTGCTCGCTTCGGCATTAATTGCGGCCTGGAATATTATGATACAGTCGAACTCGAGCGAATTGTTACGCGCAGCGCCGGCATTCTCAATGTGCAGATTGAGCCTCAGGCTGCAAAGGAAATAGCTTTACGTTCGCGCGGCACGCCGCGAATCGCAAATGCTCTTCTCAGACGAGTGCGTGATTTTGCGCAAGTGATGGGAGATGGCATAATTGATTTGAAGATTACCAGATTTGCTCTGGATAAATTAAATATAGACAAGAGAGGTCTTGATTCTATAGATAATAAGATTTTAAGAACAATTATTACTACCTTTAAGGGCGGTCCGGTTGGAGCAAATACAATAGCTACAGCAATAGGGGAGGATCAAGGAACCTATGAAGAAGTTTATGAGCCTTTCTTGATAAAAGAAGGATTCATTGTTAGGACTCAAAGAGGTAGAATTGCTACTGATTTATCCTATAAGCATTTAGGATTAAATGAGTTAAAAAGAGAAGAAGAATCGACTTTATTTTAAAGAAAATTGATATCAATTATAAGTTATTAAAATGTCTGACAAGTTAATTTCAAAAATTCCGGAAGGACCTCTTGAAGGCAAATGGATGAAGCGTAAGCAGGAAATCCATCTTGTGAGTCCTAACAACAAAAGAAAGCTTGAAATCATCGTAGTAGGTACAGGTCTCGGTGGAGCATCTGCAGCTGCTTCTCTTGGTGAGCTCGGCTACAATGTTAAAATTTTCTGCATCAGCGATTCACCTCGTAGAGCTCACTCTATCGCAGCTCAGGGTGGTATTAACGCTGCTAAGAATTACCAGAACGATAACGACTCAGTTTATCGCCTTTTCTATGACACAATCAAGGGTGGTGACTATCGTAGTCGTGAGGCTAACGTATATCGTCTTGCTGAGGTTAGTGCAGCAATTATCGATCAGTGCGTTGCTCAGGGTATTCCATTTGCGAGAGAATACGGCGGATATCTCGCTAACCGCTCATTTGGTGGTGTGCAGGTAAGCCGTACATTCTATGCAAGAGGACAAACCGGTCAGCAGCTCCTTCTCGGTGCTTATGCTTCTCTTAATAAGGAGATTGCAGCTGGTTCTGTTAAGTCTTATCCTCGTCACGAGATGCTTGATCTCGTTATCGTTAACGGACAGGCAAAGGGTATTATCGCACGTAACCTCGTAACAGGACAGATCGAGAGATTTGGTGCTCACGCTGTCGTTATTGCTACAGGTGGTTATGGTAATGCATACTTCCTTTCAACAAATGCTATGAACAGCAACGGTTCAGCTGCTCTTCAGTGCTATAAGAAAGGTGCTTATTTTGCAAATCCTTGCTTTGCTCAGATTCACCCAACTTGTATTCCAGTACACGGTGACCAGCAGTGTAAGTTGACTCTTATGAGTGAGTCTCTTAGAAATGACGGTCGTATCTGGGTACCTAAGAAGATTGAGGATGTAGAGAAACTTCGCAAGAAGCAGATCAAGCCTTCACAGATTGCTGAGGAAGACAGAGATTACTATCTTGAGCGCAGATATCCTGCATTTGGTAACCTCGTACCTCGTGACGTGGCTTCAAGAGCTGCAAAGGAGAGATGTGACGCTGGTTTCGGTGTAAATGAGACTGGTAAGGCTGTATTCCTTGATTTTGCTGATGCTATCAATCGTCTTGGTCATAAGAGAGTTGCTGAGAGATATGGTAACCTCTTTGAGATGTATGAGAAGATTACAGCTACTTCACCTTGGGAGGAGCCAATGATGATTTATCCTGCTATCCACTACACAATGGGTGGTATTTGGGTAGATTATGATCTTCAGACTACTATTCCAGGTCTTTATGCAATCGGAGAGGCTAACTTCTCAGATCACGGTGGAAACCGTCTTGGTGCTTCTGCTCTTATGCAGGGTCTTGCTGATGGTTATTTCATCCTTCCTATTACTATCGGTGATTATCTTTCAAATAAATTTGCTGAGCCTAAGACTGATGTAAATTCTAAGGAATTTATTGAGGCAGAAAAGGCTGTTCAGGCACGTATTGATAGACTCTTTGCTATCAAGGGAACCAAGACTGTAGATTCTATTCATAAGAAACTTGGTAATATCATGTGGGATAATGTAGGTATGGCACGTGATGAGCAGGGTCTTAAGGATGCTCTTAAGGCTATTGCTGAGCTCAAGAAGGATTTCTATGCCAACGTAAATGTTCCAGGTGATAAGTATGAGTTCAACCAGGAGCTTGAGAAGGCTCTCAGACTTGAAGATTTCTTTGAAATTGGTGAACTTATGGCTCGTGATGCTCTCAACAGAAATGAGTCTTGTGGTGGACACTTCAGAGTGGAAAGCCAGACTGAAGAAGGTGAGGCAAAACGTGATGATCAGAACTATATGTATGTAGCTGCTTGGGAGTATAAGGGAGAAGGTGTAGAGCCAGAACTCCACAAGGAACCTCTTAAGTATGAGTTTATTAAGGTCGCTACAAGAAATTACAAAGAGTAAAGGAAATGGAATTTAATTTGAAAATATGGCGTCAGAAGAACGCCAAAGCAAAAGGTCATTTCGAGACTTATCATATTTCTGGTATTGAAGAAGATGCTTCTTTCCTCGAAATGCTTGATATTCTCAATGAGCAGTTGATCAGAGAAGGTTGCGATCCAGTTGCTGTTGAGAGAGGTTGTCAGAGCAGTGGTCCTGTATCATTTGATCATGATTGCCGTGAAGGTATCTGTGGTGCGTGCTCACTTTATATTGATGGACGTGCACACGGTCCAGATGATCATGTGACTACATGTCAGCTCTTTATGAGACATTTC
>JAFNUQ010000200.1 GCA_017383945.1 Bacteroidales bacterium
TTCATTGCCCACTACACCGGCTACTTTATCAACAACACCTGTGTACTTCTGTGCTTGAACTGCTGTGCTGATGACGGCAAGTGCAGCAACTGTAACAAACTTCAAAAATCTGCTCATTTTAATAGATTTCTATTTTATTTTTCTCGAGGGCACTATTGAGCAAGTCTTGTTCCAAACCCTTTAAGAGGTCGTGCTTTCTACCGCTCAGAATAATGTCTCTTATAGTTCCGGCGCAGTAATCAATCGGTGCTACACCAGAATCCTGAATATCACAAATATATGCAAACAACACATCTCCACGGCCTTCCGGCTCATATCTGATTGTGTTGTTCTTGACATCCTTTAACAATTCCTCAACATTGACTCCAAAATACCTGGACAGAGCCTGCGCATCCATCCACCTGTCGGAGTTATCTACATACCTTAATGCCGAAGCCAATGCAAGCGTATCCGCTCTCTGAAGATCTTCATTATCGCCGGACGCCACCAGATCAAGGAGTTCTTCAGCCGACGGCGAATCCTTCATTACGTGGACAAAACGCACTTTAAGGATCGGCCTAGCCAGATCAAAATCGGATTTGTGAGCCTCATAGTATTCGCTGATCTGCTCATCGGTAATGAGTGTATCAAGACGGTCGTTGACATAGCGCTGCTCGTAGCGGTACTTCACCAACGAGAGTCGATATGTCTCCAACTCCTCTGAAACATCTATCTCCGACTTTGACATCTGCTCTTCAGCAACCTGAAGATAAAGATGATCCATCGCCCAGGAATTTATATAGCGCGACGCCAGAGCCGCACTATCCTCCGGAGAAATCATATCCGGAATCACCTGCTCAAGCTCTGACTTATACAGTTTTTCCTTGCCAACCCTTGCGACTACCTTCTCGTCGTGCAGAATCGATGAAACGAAGTCACATGAGCTCAGCGAAAGCATCAAAAGTATAATAGCTATATATTTATGCATAACTTGCAAATTTAGGAATAATCTGTTTAATTCCCCTCAGCTATAGCCTTAATAATTGCATCTATCGATGGATTTACCACCCAAGAAGAGGAAATTACATTATTGGTCAACAAAGAAAAGACTATTGTCTCCTCCGGATTGCCGTTACTTGGAAGAATATATCCGCTATAACAGCGCACTCCGTTCATTGAACCACTCTTCATCCTTATACGAGACTTAAACTCAGAAGGCTCGTTGACAAATTTATATTCCAATGTTCCTTTTCCGCCCGGCATAGGCAGCGAATGAAGGTAATCTTCATACTCACCAGACACAGCCATAGCCTTCAGGAACTTCACAAAATACTCTGCTGAAATGTAGTTTTTTCTTGATAGACCGCTGCCGTCAAAAAGCTGACAAGAACCATCCACAACTACACCCAGATTGCGCAAAGCCATCTCTGCAGCCTCAACACAATCATCAGCATCGCAAGATCGTGCATATTTCTTTGCAATCATCCTCAAAAGCGTCTCCGCAAAGAAATTGTCACTCTCGCAATTGGTTTCTTTGATTATCTGCAAAAGGCTTGCCGAATAACTACTGCCGAGGTATTCAAGGCTATCCTGCTGCAATGCTGCTTCGCCTGAGTCGCCAAACCCGGGAACCGGGCGAATCTTGCCTTCCGAGTTGATGTCAGCGGCACCGCCACTCACTTTTACACCCTTGCTGCCGAGGAACTGGCAGAAATAATGTGCGCAGGTATATGCGCCGAAGCGGTTTGAGCCTTCATAGGTGTAGGCCCTGCGATCAATAGGGAACGAACCCACAAATTCGCCGATAGGCGCAAGGCGAGTATTGATATAGCAGATGGTGTTGGATGAGCGTGGTTCTCCTGTTGTCGCACTCACACGATATTGCAGCCAAGGTGTCTCTGGGTACTGCTGCTTTATGCTCGGATGCTGACCTTGTTGCGACGCGGGAACTATGAGGAAGTTCTGGGCATTCTCAAAGAA
>JAFNUQ010000201.1 GCA_017383945.1 Bacteroidales bacterium
CCTCTGGTCGGATTACGACATCAACAGGAACATTCTTTCCAAATCCCTCGTCCACACATTCAAACTCATATCCTGCAAACTCCACTCTTTTATCCTCTATCATCTTGCCATTGAGGATGTTGGATTCGCCGATAAAGTCTGCCACAAATGAGTTCTGAGGCTCGTTGTATATATCGGTAGGGCTACCAATCTGCTGGATTTTGCCCTCATTCATCACTACAATCGTGTCTGAAAGTGTGAGCGCTTCCTCCTGATCGTGAGTTACATAGATAAATGTGATTCCAAGCTTCTTGTGCATCTCCTTGAGCTCAATCTGCATATCCTTGCGCATCTTGAGATCGAGTGCAGCGAGTGGCTCGTCAAGGAGAAGAACCTTCGGCTGATTGACAAGCGCTCTTGCGATTGCAACTCTCTGCTGCTGTCCGCCTGAAAGAGAATCCACATCTCTGTCTTCATAGTCAGTCATACTTACCATCTTCAAGACCTTTCTCACTCTTTTGTCAATCTCATCTTCCGGGGTCTTCTGAAGCTTTAATCCAAATGCTATATTGTCATAGACATCTAGATGTGGGAAGAGTGCATATCTTTGAAAAACAGTATTGAATGGTCTTTGATATGGCGGTAAACTTGAGATGTCCTTTCCGTCAAGCAGGATGGTTCCTTGGTCTGGTCCGAGGAATCCTGCGATAAGTCGCAACGTTGTTGTCTTTCCGCAGCCTGATGGGCCGAGCAGAGTTACAAATTCGCCTTTGCGTATCTCAAGGTCGATGTTATCAAGAACAACCTTTGAACCGTACGACTTACTTACCCCTTTAAGGGAAATAACCACATTGGAATTTTGCATTATTACCAAAGATTAAAACGGAGTTGATATCTTGCACCTATATTGAGGCTGAGTCCTGATGTCAGCGAATCATAGGCTATATAAGCGTGAAGACGAAGGTCTTCTGAGTTTTCTATCGGATAGAAATGAGCGATGCCGCCAAGTGTCCAGCTAGAAGGAAGGATAGATCCCTCTGGCACAACGTTGTAAATACCCTTGACGCTGAAGTCCCAAGAGTCGACAGTTGTTATCGTGAGCTTGCTCTGGAAGCAATTGCCATCAAGGAATGACCAGTCGAGCTCGTTATAGGCACCTGTATTATTCCAGTCAATTGTGAGGTCGCCCCAAGAGCCGAGTTGTGCATTAACGCCCAAGCATGCGAGCAGTTGATAGCTGCTTTCTCCCATTTCTAGCGCGCTGAATGAGCCGATCAGGCCCCAATTCTCATACTCCCCTCTCCAGCCAAGCGAATATGTCCACAGCCCGCTGCTGAACGGATGCTCTCCGTAGGGAGATGTGGTCATCTGCAGACTGAAGCTGTTCTGCTCCGAAGGAGTTGTATATGTGATTTTGCCGCCCCATTGGTAACAAGGCATATAATACCAGAGTGGAGATGCGAGGGCGGTATGAGTATCCCAGTCCCAGTCGTCAAACTCGTAACCTCCTATAGTGAGGACGTCCTTGCCTAGAGTAAATGCCCAAGAACCTGTGCTGTATTCCATATAGCACATATCAACGA
>JAFNUQ010000202.1 GCA_017383945.1 Bacteroidales bacterium
ATTATTTCAATCAGGGAAAGTATACCAAGTCAGCTGCGCTTTTTGAGTCTTTGGCAATCCTGACCAGCGGTATGGCCAAGGATGATACTGTTCAGTATTACTGGGGCTTGAGTAACTATGAAAACAAGGATTACTATACTGCAGAGACAAATTTCTCGCAATTTGTGTCTAACTATCCTCGTTCACCGTTTGCTCAGAGTGCAGAGTTCTTGAGAATTGACTGTCTGTACAAGGCTACTTTGAGATATGAGCTTGATCAGGTGCCTACCTATACTGCAATCAGTGCCATCAGCGAGTATATGCTCAATTATCCTGACAATCCAAACTCAGAGATGTGTAACTTTATGCTGCAGGATCTTGGTGAGAGACTTGACAGAAAGGCCTTTGAGGGTGCAAAACTCTACTATAGGATGGAGGATTATCTTGCTTCACGTGTAGCGTTTAAGAATATTCTCAAGGAGGACGCAGAAAATATTTATCGTGAAGATATTCTCTACTATTCTGCAATGTCGTCATATAAATATGCGACTTTGAGTGTAAAGGAGAAGCGCAAGGAGAGATTCCTGGTGTTTATTGATGACTATCTCAACTTTATCGGAGAGTTCCCAGAGTCAGATTATCGCAAGGAACTTGATGCCCTTTACAATAAGGTGCGTGAAGATGTTTAAAAATTTTTGAAACCTTTAGCTATATAGCTCCCGTACAAAAGATATGGACAAGAAAATACCAAATAACACAGTAACGAGGGATGTTAAGGACCTCGCAGCCCCTACAGGCAATATTTACGAGACAGTAGTTATCCTCTCAAAGAGAGCAAATCAGATTGCATTGGCAGAGAAGAAAGAGCTTGCAAAGAAACTTGAGGAGTTCCGTTCAGAGAGAGATACAATGGACGAAGTTTACGAGAATAAAGAGCAGATAGAGATCTCTAAGTACTATGAGAGACTCCCTAAGCCAGATCTCGTGGCTATCTCTGAGTTTGAGGACGGCGAGCTTTATTACCGTACCGCAGGCGAAGAGGGATGCTAGTCTCCCTTCATATTAGAAATTACATTTTAATAGACTCTCTGGATATTAATTTTCCAGAGGGTTTAATCATTATTACGGGTCAGACCGGAGCAGGTAAGTCCATTATGCTTGGCGCTTTGTCCTTGCTATCAGGTGCTAAGGCTGATGTGTCTATGATTTCTCAGGATGCCGACTCGTGTGTAATTGAAGCTGAGTTCAAGCTTCACAGCCAAGAGCTTACTGAGCTTCTAAAATCGGAAGATATTGATTCTGACGGTGATGATATTGTAATCCGAAGGGTCCTGAATCGTTCCGGCAGGTCTCGCTGCTTTGTCAATGATTGTCCTGTAGCAATTTCTGTTCTGCAGGATATCTCCTCTTTGTTGATTGATATTCACTCTCAGCACAAGAGTCTTCTGCTCTCGGATAAGCAATTCCAACTTGCAGTACTTGACCATTTTGCAGGAAACGAGACACTTCTGCAAGAGTGCAGTAGTGCATATCGCAGACAGACAGCACTCAAGTCGGAGACTGCCAAGCTAAGTGCACAGCTTTCTCGTGCGCAGGCAGACTCTGATTATAATACTGCCCAACTTCAGCAGCTCCAAGATGCCGCATTGAAGGAGGATGAGCTCGAAGAGCTGGAGGCAGTGATTTGGCCCGGGAAGGGAACTGCTTTTGGAACGGCCATGATGGCATATCTGGATGCTGCCGGCAATGCTTGCCCGGTACCGGACCTGTTCCTGGATACCATGATGATTTCCGGTATTGGCAGCAGCCAAAATAATCGGATGGTCTATAACAAAGTTACCGGTGCAAATCCGATTTGCTTCCTGGGAGACGGCGGTGCGTTGAGCAATTTTGTGCCCGTTCCTCCTTTTAAGAGCAGTATCATGGAGCTGCTGGCTGTGCATCCTGTTACGGATCTGCAGTTCTATGCGAATTTGAATGGACATGGTCAGCTGCAGAGCGTGGATGTCACACTCTGTATTGCCGGACTGGAGCTTCATAAGACCTATAGCTATCAGAACCTGCGCCTTGG
>JAFNUQ010000203.1 GCA_017383945.1 Bacteroidales bacterium
AAAATCGGGAGTTTTGTTTATATTTGTTATTTGGAATAAAATATCAAAAACATAATATGTACAGAACTCACACTTGTGGTCAGCTCAGACTATCAGACGCTGGCACAAAGGTCACCCTCGCAGGATGGGTGCAGAAAAGCAGGAAGCTCGGCGGTATGACTTTCATTGACCTTCGCGACCGCTATGGTATCACTCAGCTCGTAGTTGAGGCAGACAGCCCGATTGCAGAGGCTGCGGCTTCTCTTGGAAGAGAATATGTCATCCAGGTAGAAGGCGAAGTTATCGAGAGAGCAAGCAAGAATGCAAAGATGCCGACAGGCGAAGTTGAGATTAAACTCAGCGGCCTCAAGGTTCTGAATAAGGCTGCAACCCCTCCGTTTACAATCGAGGAGGAAAGCGATGGCGGAGAGGATATCAGAGCAAAATATCGTTACCTCGACCTTCGTCGTCCACCACTCCAGAAAGCTCTTGCACTCCGCCACCGTCTGGCTCAGGAAGTGCGCACATTCCTTGATAATGAGGGCTTTATGGAGATAGAAACTCCATATCTCATCAAGTCTACCCCTGAAGGAGCGAGAGATTTTGTCGTTCCTTCACGCATGAATCCTGGAACATTCTATGCACTCCCTCAGTCTCCTCAGACCTTCAAGCAGCTGCTTATGGTTTCCGGATATGACCGTTATTTCCAGATTGTAAGATGTTTCCGTGATGAGGACCTGAGAGCTGACCGTCAGCCAGAGTTTACTCAGATAGACTGCGAGATGAGCTTTGTAGAGCAGGAAGATGTGCTCAACACATTTGAGGGTATGATGCGTTCTATGTTCAAGAAGGCTCTTGGTGTGGAGATCGCTCCTGGTATTCCTCGCATGAGCTGGTATGACGCTATGGATAAGTACGGCTCGGATAAGCCGGACATCCGCTTTGGTATGACTATCAATGAGATTTCGGATCTTGTAAAGGGCTGTGGCTTCTCTGTTTTTGATGCTTCAGAGTATGTAGGAGCAATCGCAGTTGATGGTTGCGCAGAATATACACGCAAGCAGCTTGATGAGCTCACAGAGTGGGTTAAGCGTCCGCAGGTCGGCGCAAAGGGCCTTGTTTATATCAAGCTCAATGCTGACGGCAGCGTGAAGTCAAGTGTGGATAAGTTCTACTCTCCAGAGCAGCTCAAGGCAGTAGCTGACAAGTGTGGTGCCAAGACTGGAGACCTCGTGCTTGTGCTTTGTGGTCCTAAGCGCAAGACCCAGGGTCAGCTTGGCGTGCTCCGTCTCGAACTCGGCCAGAGATTGGGCCTTAGAAATCCTCAGGAGTTTGCTCCTCTTTGGATTGTTGATTTCCCTCTTCTCGAGTGGAGTGAGGAAGACAGCAGATTCTATGCAATGCATCACCCATTCACTGCACCTAAACCTGAGCACGAAGCCCTCTTCTACTCAGACAAGAAGGAAGATCTTGAGAAAGTATGTGCCAACGCCTACGACTTTGTGCTCAATGGCTCAGAGCTAGGTGGTGGTTCTATCCGTATCCACAATGCGGATATGCAGAGCAGAATGTTTGATGTACTCGGCATCAGCAAAGAAGACGCTGAAGCTAAGTTTGGCTTCATTATCAACGCATTTAAGTTTGGCGCACCTCCACACGGAGGCATTGCATTTGGCTTTGACCGCGTGTGCGCACTCTTCGGTGGACAGGAGACGATTCGCGATTATATCGCATTCCCTAAGAACAATCAGGGTCGCGATGTGATGATTGACTCTCCATCAAAGATTGACGACACTCAGATGGAAGAACTTTTCTTGAGTTCAACATATACTGAGCCGTGCGCGTAGAGTATAAATATGACCTTAGCTCGCAGAACACTTTCAGGATGAAGGTGTCCTGCGAGTGTTATATTCAATATGACACTGTGAGCGAGCTGGAGGGCTTGAATCTTGATTCACTCCCCAAGCCGCTTCTACACATCGGTCAAGGCAGTAATCTGCTTTTTACTGCAGATTTTCCGGGGACCGTCCTTCATTCCAATATCAACACTATCAAGTATGTTGATATGGGATTCAATGAGGTGCCTATAATTGTCGGTTCCGGAGTTAGTTTTGACTCTTTTGTAGAACAAGTATGTGCTCACGGACTCTGGGGAGCGGAAAATCTTTCCGGTATTCCAGGAGAAGTGGGAGCAGCCGCAGTTCAAAACATCGGAGCCTACGGAGTTGAGGTAAAGGATATCATTTCCGGAGTTGTCTGCTATGACATCAAGGAGAGAAAGAAGGTAAAGTTCGGAGTTCAGGAGTGTAAATACGCCTACCGACACTCAATGTTTAAAGAGCAGGGCACAAAAGGGCGCTATATCGTCACCAGTGTGCTTTTCAGACTCAGCAGGGTGCCTTCGCCTAAACTAGACTATAAAGGCATAAAAGAAGCGCTGGAGGGAGTTGAGAACCCGTCTCCAACTCAAGTCAGAGAAGCGGTTCTGAAGCTGAGAGCATCAAAGCTTCCTGACGTCAGCGAATTGGGAAGTGCCGGCAGTTTCTTTATGAATCCGGTCGTCAGCAAAGCGGACTTTGAGCGCATCAGCCCGGACGGATCAGCTCCACATTATGTGCTTGAGGACGGCAGTATAAAAGTTCCTGCAGCCTACCTGATAGATCGTTGCGGTCTCAAAGGAGAGATGAGTGGCGGTGCCCAGGTATACCAGAAGCAGCCGCTCGTGATAGTTAATGCAAGCGGAACTGCGAGTCCCCAGGACATCCTTGAGCTAGAACAGAAAGTAATAAATACGGTGAAGGAACGTTTCGGCGTGACTCTTCAACCAGAAGTAGAACATATATGAGCACATTTGTAATCGAAGGCGGACATAAGTTAAGCGGAAGCATAGAGCCCCAAGGAGCTAAGAACGAAGCTTTGCAGGTTCTCAGCGCCGTTTTGCTCACTTCAGAAACTGTCACAATCAATAACATCCCGGAGATTCTGGATGTAAAGAACCTCATTGCCCTCATCGAGGCAATGGGTGTGATTGTCGAGCGTTTAAGTAAAGGTTCCTATAGATTTACCGCCGGACATATAAACGAGTTTTTTATCAGAAGCACTGATTTTGTGCAAAGATGTGCCAAGCTCAGAGGTTCTGTGATGGTTGTAGGTCCTCTGCTTACACGCTTCGGACAGGCCTTTTTCCCAAAACCGGGCGGAGATAAGATCGGCCGAAGAAGAGTGGATACTCATATAGATGGTTTTATGAAGCTCGGAGCAACCTGCTCCTATGATACAAGCAAAAGAGCCTATAACCTCTCTTCTGGCAAGCGATTGAAGGGCTGTTATATGCTTTTGGATGAAGCTTCTGTGACAGGAACTGCAAATATTGTAATGGCTGCAGTGCTTGCTGAAGGCACTACTACCATCTATAACGCAGCTTGTGAACCATATGTTCAGCAGCTTTGCCGCCTCCTTAACTCAATGGGTGCTCAGATTGAGGGTATAGGATCAAACCTTCTCACCATTCACGGTGTAGAAAAGCTCCATGGAGCAGAACATACCATACTTCCGGATATGATTGAGGTTGGTTCATTTATCGGTATGGCAGCCATTACCCAGAGTGAACTCACCATCAAAAACGTCTCTTGGGACAACTTGGGCATTATCCCAGAATGTTTCAGAAGGCTCGGTATAAAGCTCGAGCGCAGAGACGATGATATTTATATTCCATCTCAGCAGAGTTATGAAATTGAGTCTTTTATCGACGGCTCAATCATGACCCTTGCCGATGCCCCTTGGCCAGGTCTTACTCCTGACCTTTTGAGTGTGATGCTTGTAGTCGCCACACAGTGCAAAGGAAGTGTTCTCATCCATCAGAAGATGTTTGAAAGCCGCCTTTTCTTTGTGGATAAGCTCATCGATATGGGCGCTCAGATTATTCTTTGCGATCCGCACAGAGCTGTGGTAATCGGACACGACCACAAGATAAAGCTCAAGCCAGGAAAAATGACATCTCCTGATATCCGTGCCGGTATTGCGATGCTTCTTGCAGCAATGTCAGCACCAGGCATCTCGGAGATTGACAATATAGATCAGATTGATAGAGGCTACGAAGATATTGAGACCCGTCTCAATGCACTCGGAGCACACATTACAAGACAATAATGCAGGTACTGAAATTTGGTGGAAGCTCTGTTGCCGATGCTACTCGCATCTCGGCTGTCCTTGATATTGTTGGTTCTGCAGCACAGAATGACAGAACACTCGTCGTATTTTCTGCTATCAGCGGATGTACAGACACACTCTTGAAGATTGCTTCTGCTCAGACCATTCAAGAGAAGACAGACCTGATAGCTCCACTTAAAATCAGACATCACGATATCATCAAACGCCTCTTTACCGGTCAGGAGCGCATAGAAGCAACTCAAGAAATCGATCAACTGTTTGATGAGCTTGCAGCCTGTCGCAGCGAAGACTGTGTCTGCTATGGAGAGCTTCTTTCTACCAAGATAATAGCCCGCAAAATGATGTGTGAGGGCATTAAGACCAGCTGGCTGGACTCCCGCAAACTCATCCGCACAAGAGAAGGAAGGGTTAATCAAGCTATCTCCTATCTCCATATCGCAGATGCTGTCAAGGAAGATGATACCGCTCGCGTGTTTATTGCGCCGGGCTTCATTGCTTCTGACGAATCCGGCCAGATGACCACGCTTGGCAGAGGCGGCTCTGACTATAGTGCGGCTCTATATGCTGCGGCGCTCAAGGCGTCAGCACTCCAGATCTGGACAGATGTTCCAGGAATAATGACTGCCAACCCAAAAGACATCCCGGCAGCCCAAACTATCCCAAGCATTTCCTACGAAGCAGCACTTACTCTTGCAGAAAATGGCGCAAAAGTACTTTATGCTCCGACAGTTGGTCCTGCAATGGAAAGCGGTATCGCTATCAATATTCGCAATAGCTATGACCCGGAGCACCCTGGCACGGTGATTAGCGAGCAAAGCCTGGAAAGAGCACAGCACTTCCTCGGAGTCACTTGCCTCGAAGACAAGCAAGCCGGAACAGCTCGCATCTGCCTTGTCGGCGAGGGTGTCAACAGCAGAAGATCCGCCATCGGGCGAATCCTTTCCGCATTAAGCGAAGCCGGCATCAGCCCTCTGGGCGAAGTCAGCGGAAGCGCAGGAACCTTCTTCTTGGATGTCAGGGCAATCGTGGTCAAGCAGGCGCTTGCTGCGGTGCATCGCGAATTCTTTGAAGAAAGGTCGATCAGCAAGATCAACGTTTTTCTTGCAGGCTTTGGTGCTGTGGGACAGTCATTTGCGGAGCTGATAGGAAAAAATAAAGAAAAAATAGCCTCTCGCACAGGAAAAAGTATCCGCATTGTGGGAGTGAGCAACAGCAGCAAATATTATATCAACCTCCGTGGCATAGACCCGGCAGAAATCTCATCACGCCTGGAAGAGGGCGAGAGTGCTGCTGACGGAGCATATATCGATGCAGTTTGTGCTGCAGCCCCAAGAAGGTCGGTTTTTGTCGATTGTACCAACAGCCCAAGTCTTCACGAGAAATATGAAAGCCTGTTCAAGGCTGGTCTCAATATCGTCACATCAAACCGTCGGTCACTGTCTCTACCTTATGTGCAGTATGCGGCAATAAAAGCGGCCGCAAGAGAAAATGGCGCGTTCTTCCGTTATGATACAACTGTAGCCAACGCCCTTCCAATCCTTGAGTCTATTGCCGGAGAGGCCAACTGCAGCGATGGTATAAGTTCAATTGAGGCGGTTGTTTCGTGTACGCTCAACTATATCATTACCGGTTATGATGGCAATAGAGGTGAGAGTTTTGCTTCACTTCTCAAGCGTGCACACGAAGAAGGTCTTTCTGAGAAAGATCCGCGCATAGACCTAGGCGGAAGCGATGTGCTCCGCAAATTGCTTATCCTTGCACGAGAAGCCGGAATCCCGCTGGAGGCGGAGGACGTAGAGATAAAGCCAATGCTCTCGGAGGAGTTCTTCTCTTGTTCTATAGAGGAATTCTACCGTATGCTTGCTGAATATGAGCCGAAGTTTATTGCTCGGGAAGATGAGCTGGACGAGCTGGGGCTCAGACAGAGATTTATTGCTTCCATCAAGAAAGATAGTACTGCAAGCTTGGGTTATAAAGCAGAAATCAAGATGCAGACCGTAGGTATAGATAGCCCGTTCTACTGGATCAGCGGAACAGAAAATGTGATTGCTGTGGCTGGAAAATACTCTGCGCCTCTGGTAATTAAAGGAGCAGGAGAGGGTAGAAGGCTTGCCGCTGCCGGTATAATCAAAGATATACTCAGCTGATGAAATTGTTTGAACAAATATTATCCATTGACTCTACTTCCGGGAAGGAGAGAGAATTAGGCCTTTTCCTTGCTCACAAGCTTCAAGCGGAAAAGGTCGAGCTTCTCGAAGTAGGAGATGGTACGGTCAATCTGTTTCTCTCTTGGGGTGAACCTAAGCTAGTTTTCTGCACTCATCTCGACACTGTTCCTCCATATATTCCTCCTCGCATAGAGCAGGATAAGGTATGGGGAAGAGGTGCTTGCGATGCAAAGGGACAGATATATTCGATGTATCAGGCTTGTCAGAGGCTTGCACAAGCAGGAAAAAGCAACTTTGGGCTTCTTCTGTTAAGCGGTGAAGAGACCGGATCCTTTGGCGCAAAGGCTTTTGCCAAGACCAGTTTCCGTGCCCCTTATCTGGTGGTGGGAGAGCCGACTGATAATTGCCTTGTAAGCGCTTCTAAGGGTACCAGGAGCTATTCGCTTTGCTTTAAGGGCAAGGCATTTCATTCGGGATATCCGGAGATGGGCTTGAGTGCTGTGGAGTTATTTGTTGACTTTGTCAATCGCCTAAGGGCTGCAGACTTCCCTGAGGATCCGGTACTTGGCAGAACAAGCTACAACATCGGAGCCTTGTACAGCGAGAATCCTCAGAATATCCTGAGCCCGGAGCTTTGTTGCAGAGTATATTTCCGCACAACATTTGCGGCAGAAGCTGCTGTTGAGGAGTTTATGTCTGCGCAGGCTTCAGAATGTCTGGAGGTAAAGGCAGGCGGAGGAGATCAGGCTCGCCAATACTATGTAATTGACGGCATCCCATCCAAGGTAGTTTCTTTTGGTAGCGATGCCCCTCATCTAAGTAATTTTGAGCATAAGATGATATGTGGTCCGGGATCTATCATGTCTGCACATAGAGACGAAGAACACATTGAAATCAAGGATATAGAAACGGCAATAGAAAACTATATAAAGATATATGAAAGTTGTAATTAGCGGATACGGCAAGATGGGACATATGATTGAAGCGGTACTCCAGCGTCGAGGAATCGAGTTGGCGATGGCTTCGGAAGATGTGTGCTCAGTTCCTGATGATCTTGCTCGTGAATGTGTGTGTATAGATTTTACGACACCAGAGGCCTTCAGGGCCAATTATCCGACGATAGCAGCAAAATTCAAGGCTGTAGTTGTGGGTACAACAGGCTGGTATGATATTAAGGATCAGGTATTTGAAGCTTTTAACCAGCACAATACC
>JAFNUQ010000204.1 GCA_017383945.1 Bacteroidales bacterium
ATCCGATTATCGTGGGTTTCACAAGCGGTATCGCTGTAACCATTTTCAGCACTCAGATCAAAGACCTCCTGGGTATGACAATGGATACAAATCCTAGTGACTTCATCGAGAAATGGATTGCCTATGGAAGAAATATCGGCAATATCGACTGGTGGAGCACCCTTGTGGGTCTGGTCAGCATCGGCATCATTGCCTTGACTCCTAAGATCAGCAAAAAGATTCCAGGATCTCTTGTCGCAATCATATTGATGACAGTTATCACCTTGCTGCTCAAGCAGTTTGCAGGCGTCACATCAATTGAGACAATCGGCGACAGATTCAGCATCAGCAACCAGTTCCCTGGTATGGAAGTTCCCGCATTGTCCTGGACCAGCATCAAGGGTCTGATAGGACCTGCAATCACAATTGCCGTACTTGGAGCAATCGAGTCACTGCTTTCAGCAACAGTAGCAGACGGTGTGATCGGAAGCCATCACGATTCCAACACTGAGCTGGTAGCCCAGGGCCTTGCCAATGTGGTGACACCTCTCTTCGGAGGCATCCCTGCGACAGGCGCAATCGCCCGCACAATGACCAACATCAACAATGGTGGCCGCACTCCTGTTGCGGGCATTATCCACGCAGTTGTGCTGCTGCTCATCTACCTTTTCTTGATGCCGCTGGCAAAATATATCCCGATGGCTTGCCTTGCAGGCGTGCTTGTTGTGGTTTCCTATGGCATGAGCGGATGGAGATCATTCATCGCGATGCTCAAGAACCCTAAGAGCGACGTTATCGTGCTTCTGCTGACATTCTTCCTGACAATCATCTTCGGTCTTGTGCCAGCTATCGAGTATGGTCTTATCTGCGCTTGTCTCCTCTTTATGCGCCGTATGGCTGAGAGCACAGACGTCAAGATCATCAGCGATGAAATTGATATGAGCGAAGATATTGATATGCAGGCTGGAAACATCGAGAACCTGGTAATACCACAGGGAGTAGAAGTTTATGAAATCAATGGTCCTTTCTTCTTCGGCGCCGGAAATAGAGCTGGAGAGCTCATGTCCAACTTCAAGAAGAAGCCTCAGGTACGCATCATACGTATGCGCAAAGTGCCGTTTATTGACTCTACCGGTCTGCACAACCTGAAGAATATGTGCAAAATGAGCCATAAAGCCGGTATTAAAATTGTACTCTCAGGTGTAAATGAAAGCGTTCAAGACGTGCTCAGTAGAAACGGGTTTGTAGAGCTCATCGGAGAGCAGAACATCTGTAATCATATTGACCTTGCTCTTGAAAGAGCTCAGGAAATAATCAAAAAGTAACAAGAAATGAGGGCATTTATCTTACAGATTGACAGCACCTTGGTATCAATAGAGCAAGTTGCTGAGAATATCATAAAGAACCCTTCCGGCACATTACATCAGTTTGTCGAAACTGCCATCCACTTTGGCATCAAGGTTCTTGCTGCAATCGTAATATATGTAATTGGAGCTTGGATAATCAAGAGAGTCAAACGCAACCTCAACCGCTTGTTAGAGCGCAAGCATACTGACACCGCCCTTGCAGGCTTTATATCCAGCTTTACATCCATCACTCTCACAGTTCTGCTAATCGTCATCACTGTCAGCACTCTGGGAGTAAACACCACCTCTTTTGCCGCATTGCTGGCAGCCGGAGGTGTTGCTATCGGCGCATCTCTGAGCGGCACTGTTCAGAACTTTGCCGGAGGTCTGATGATTCTTGCGTTCAAGCCTTTCAAGTCAGGTGATTACATTGAGGCTCAAGGATATGCCGGAACTGTCACTACTGTGAGCATTGTAAGCACAACACTCACAACACCAGACAACCGCACTGTAATCATTCCAAATGGTGCGCTTTTCAATGGGAACATCAACAACTTCTCCAAGAATCCATTGCGCAGAGTAGACTGGGAGCTTGGTGTAGAATATGGCACAGACGCCGAGGTGTGCAAAAAAGCGATATTAGAGATTCTTGCAAGTGACCCAAGAGTACTTGACCATCAGACTGATGGAGCATCAGACCCATTTGCAGAACTCTCCAGCCTCGCAGACAGCTCTATCATCTTTAAAGTCAGAGCTTGGTGCAAGACCGGAGACTACTGGGATCTATATTTTAATATACTGACGCGCCTATATAACGAGCTTCCTAAGTCGGGTATCAGCTTTGCTTTCCCTCATCTGGATGTCAATATCAAAAGCTAAAGATATTTAGGGAGTGAGTTTACCAACTCATTAAGCTCCTGCTGCTGGATAGTTCCATCTATAGCGATAAAAATTGATCCGTTGTCCTCTTGAACAAAGAGGACAATGCTTTTTATAATATCCTCAACTTTATTGATATAGATATTGACTTCCTGACCTGACTCCTTAACCTGCATCAAGACCTGATATTTACTTGTATCCACAAATTTCTTGACAGCAGCTTTCATTGTAAAAGCATTGTTGGTGTCTTCTAGCTGAACCACATACATACCCTCAAGTCTCTTCACTAAAGGTAGGATTTCAGCCATTGCAGGCTCTCCGGTAGCTTGCACCAAGCTGTTAAGGTCCATGGTTTTAATCATATCAAACATAGCGGGAGACACATACACACATGTCGCACCCTCATTGCTGGAATATTTTTCATAAATCTCCTTTCCACTCTGAGCTGAGAGGGTGAGACCGAGTAGCAGAGTCGCTACAATCAAAATCATTCTTTTCATATTATTAATCTTTAAATATTCTATCCATTGCTTTTTTAGGCTCCTCAAATTCTTCAGCTGCAACACTTGCTATGTCCAGCCCCTTGTTGATGCATGAGGAAATATAAACCAAGGTTTTTTCCACCTCCGCGTAGGCAAGTTGCGGATTGTCATAGGTGTCAATCAATTTGTCTTCAGGAGGCTGCAGAAGGACCGTCAGTGCAAGGCCCAGCGCAACAAGTCCGGGGACAAGGGCATAAGAGATCGGCTTGCGCCAGAGTGTCCTTTTCCTTTGTGCCTGCTCTATCATCATTGATGCGAGCAAGGCATCTTCGACTTTCTTCTCAAGAGCCGAAGGGGCAGCAATGCTGCTGTCATCGGCGATGTGCTCGAGATCATCGAAGCTGATTTTATTGATATCTTCTATACTTTTCATATCTTGTTTTTCAATTGTGTGCGTGCTCTGCTTATCAAGACTCTCAGAGTCAATTTATTCATCCCGGTTCTTTGAGCCATCTCGTCATAACTCAGTTCCTCAAGGACCCTCATCTTAAGTAATCTTTGCTGAGTCTCCGGAAGATCCTCGATAGCTTTCAGAACTCTTGACAAAGTCTCCCTCCGATCACTTCCGATATCCGCCTCCACTTGCTTCATTTGCTCCGTCAGAGGAGAAATCTTAGTGTGAGAGTTCCTGCGTATTCTTGATATACAATCGTTTCTCAGAAGAGTGATGCAGTAGGCTTTGGGGTTATGGACCTGATCTAAGCTATCCATACTCGCCCATAGTTTTGCATACAACTCCTGCACGGCATCTTCAGCATCCGATGAGGACTCAAGCAGGTGATATGCCACCCTGTAGAGACCATCTCTTAGCATCCAATATTCTTCTATGAAACGATCCTTAGTCATCATGCTGCGTAGTCCAGGATGAGGTCCATCACTTCTTGAACATCAATATTACCTTTGAGCCTGATCAGCACCGGCTCGGACGGATCTCCCACAAATAGCAGCAGGTCCTTTATTTTTCTGCCATTGGCACTTGCGATTCCATGGACGCGCACTACCATGCCGTCTTCCCTCACCTCCAACAATGGCTCACAACCTGACAGCGCCCTGTCAAGGCGTCTTATCAACCTGTCGCATATCCTCTGCTCACAATCTTCGCAGACCACAAGAGAAACTCGCTTTACTCCTCTGGAGATGTGTCTGATGAGGTCCATCTCATGCTTGTCTGTCTCTGACACATTTCCAGCTATCCTCAAAGCCGAACGCCCCATCGAAAGCACAAAAGGCCCAAAGGACATCGATATCACGCCATCGTATGATCTGAACTCCCTGATGATTGCATCTATGCGGGCATCGGGGATCTTATTATCCTTCTGTCTGGCCGAAACCACAGTCGGCAGAAGTGTCAAAGCAAGAATAATTATTAAAACTTTTGTCTTCATTTGCAGCATTTCCCGTTATTCTTTGACCTATAGACGCAAGTTAGGCAAAAATGTTAACAAAAAAATGCGTATCTTGGGCAAGATTTGCTAGAATTAATATTTTAACCAATACAAAATGAAACGTATCACTCTTATCGCTGCAGCAATTGCGCTGCTTGCAGGCTTCAACGCTTGCACTCAGTCTACAAAGACTGCCAACGAACCTCAAACAGATTCAAACACGCCACTTCACCTCCTTCAGCCTGATTACATCATTCCTTATGGTGTTCCTGCAGTTGCTGATATCAAGGCAGACCTCGATAGAGTTCTTGCTTTTGTGGATGTAGAGACTCCTACAGCTGTCAAGGAAGACGGCAGACTTGAGAGAGGCGCATTCCGACTCGCAAGCTATGAGTGGGGCGTGACTTATTCGGCTATGCTCAAGGCCGGTGAGACCACAGGAGACGCTGCATATACTGAATATACAACAAAGCGTCACAGCTTCCTCGCTGAGCAGGCTCCTATCTGGACCAAGGTGCTTCAGGATGGTGGCAGAGTAGATCCTCAGATGAGCCAGGTAGTAAATCCACACGTGCTTGACGATGCAGGTGCAGTGTGCGTTTCTATGATCAGAAACCAGTTTGCAAATCCTGATCTTGACCTCCGTGCCATCATTGACAATTATATGAAGGCTATCAACAAGGAATATCGCCTCAAAGATGGTACTCTCGCAAGAAACCGTCCTCTCGCCAACGCAGTATGGCTTGATGATATGTTTATGGGCATCCCAGCTATCGCTTGGTATGGAAAGCTCACAGGCGACACAAAGTACTTTGACGAGGCTATCAAGCAGATCCGTCTCTTCAAGGAGAAGATGTGGGTTCCAGAGAAGAAGCTCTTCCGTCACGGTTGGATCGAGGCAATGGACTACCACCCTGCATTCCACTGGGGCAGAGCAAATGGTTGGGCAATCCTTACCCTCTGTGAGGTTCTCGACGCTCTCCCAGAGAACTACCCAGGCAGAGACGAGCTCATGGATCTCTACAGACAGCATGCAATGGGACTTCTTGCTCTTCAGAGCAGCGAAGGATTCTGGCATCAGCTTCTTGACCGCAACGATTCATACCACGAGACAAGTGCTACAGCAATCTTTGCATACTGCCTTGCTCACGGTGTAAACGAAGGCTGGCTTAACCCTCTTACCTATGTTCCTACAATCTGCCTCGCTTGGAACGCAGTTTCAACTCAGATTGACGAGGCCGGTATGGTACACGGCACTTGCGTAGGTACAGGTATGGCTTTTGACCCTGCATTCTACTACTACCGTCCAATCAGCCCATATGCTGCTCACGGATATGGTCCTGTAGTATTTGCCGGTGCAGAAATCATCAAGCTCCTCAACTCAACTTACCCACGTCTCAACGACAACGCGGTTCAGTTCTATGATGAGGACTACTCTTCAAAGGGAGCGATCTTCTCTGTAAGATAATTATATGAAAAGGACATTATTACTCATTTCGCTGGCTCTGATGATCTCAGGGTCAGCGATTTATGCTCAGACCAAGTCTTGGGCTGGCATACACAAGGTAACGCTTGAGCAGGCTGCTGAGCGTTTTCAGAACCCACCACAGGAGTTTGCCAGCCACGTAATCTGGGGCTGGGAGGGTCCGATGGATCTCAAGACTATCCAGTCAGACCTTGATTCGATCAAGGCCAAGGGCTTCCAGTCAGTTATTTTTGAGGCCGGTTATAAGCTCCCATACGAATACCTCTCTGAGGATTGGTTCAAGGGCATTCAGACCGGCGTTAAGGAAGCTAAGAAAAGAGGCTTGAAGGTATGGCTCATCGACGAGGGCAAATACCCTAGCGGTTTTGCAGGCGGCAAGTTCAGCCAGGAGAAGCCTGAGATGAGAATGAAGGCCATCGTGCAGACTGAGAGGATCGCTGTAGCCGAAGGTCAGAGCATCTCTCAGCAGGTGAGCGGATTCAGCGCCGTTGCAGTGAGCAGATCAGGCAAGCCTAACCAGACAGTGCCTGTAGTAGGCGGCAAGGTCAACTTTACAGCTACTTGCGGCGACTGGGATATCATTGTTGCAGGCTCGGACTACCGCACAGGTCAGACTCGCGCAGTCAACAATCCTACAGGAGGAAAGGACACTACAAATTCGCTTTGCGACTACCTCAGCCCTGAGGCAGTGAGACAGTTCATTGATTGGACACACGAGCAGTACAAGAAATATCTTGGCAAGGAATTTGGCACAACAGTGCTTGGTTTCCGTGGTGATGAGCCAGATTTTGCATACCTCCCTTGGACTCCAAATATGGTAGCAGAGTTTAAGGCTCGCAAGGGCTATGACCCAACTCCATATTTTGCCAGCCTTCTCACAAACAACCAGACTGTAGTTGAGAATCGTTTCCGCGCGGACTATTGGGACGTGTGGTCTGAGCTCTTTGCTGTCAACTTCTTCCAGCAGCAGGCTGACTGGTGCGAGGAGAACGGTCTTGCTCACATCACCCACCTCAACAACGACCACAATATGCCAGTGTGCATCAGAGCCGGTGGTAACCTCTTCCGTAACTTGAGCAAGATCCAGGTTCCTGGCGTAGACGCTATCTGGAACCAGAT
>JAFNUQ010000205.1 GCA_017383945.1 Bacteroidales bacterium
CTACCCTTGAGGAAGAAGGAAATGGTCATAGGAACCATAGGGAACACACATGGTGTGAGCAACATTGCAAATCCCCAAAGTATTGCTTCCAAAATCAGTCCCCACAAAGATCCAGAAGTGCTTTCTTCAACAGGTGCGGCAGCCTTAGGTTCCGCAGTTGACACAGTAGCCTTTACTACAGGAGCAGCTGGTGCAAGGGAGTTTGAAGCGGGTGCGAGTGGTTTAGCAGAGTTCTCAAGAGTAAGATCAAACTCCATATCCTCAGGCATATTGCACTGCACGCCTTCGCATGTAATATAATCAATGGTACCGGTAATATGATCTACACCATCTTTGAGATCGCCGGTGATAACTACCTGGTTACCATTTTCTGTCTGTTTGAGCTCAGATGTCCAGGTTACGGTAGTACCGGCCTGGAGCATCATAAAAAGTGTAAGTATCTTAATCATTATTTTGCTATTGCTACTGATCTTGTTTCTCTAATAACAGTAATCTTAACCTGACCAGGATATGTCATCTCATCCTGAATGCGCTGAGCAATCTCAGTAGAGAGAACAGCTACCTGCTCATCATTAACCTCATCAGCTCCAACGATAACACGGAGCTCGCGGCCTGCCTGGATTGCATATGATTTAGTCACACCTGGATAAGAGGCAGCAAGGTCTTCCATACCCTTGAGACGCTTGATATACGACTCAATAACCTCTCTACGAGCACCAGGACGGGCACCAGAGATAGCATCTGCAACTAGAACAAGCGGTGAGTATACTGAAGACATCTCCATTTCTTCGTGGTGAGATCCGATAGCATTTACAACCTCAGGACGCTCCTTATACTGCTCTGCGAGCTTAGCACCAAGTATTGCGTGTGGATACTCAGGATCGCTCTCACCTACTTTTCCTATATCGTGGAGAAGGCCGGCTCTTCTTGCGATCTTCGGGTTAAGTCCAAGCTCTGATGCCATAGTAGCACAGATATTTGCAACCTCACGAGAGTGCTGGAGAAGATTCTGTCCATAAGAAGAACGATACTTCATACGGCCGATGAGCTTTACAAGCTCTATGTTAAGACCATGGATGCCGAGATCGATACAAGTTCTCTTACCAGTTTCCAAAATCTCATCATCAAGCTGCTTGCTTACCTTATTTACGACTTCCTCGATGCGGGCAGGATGGATACGTCCGTCGATTACCAGCTGATGCAGAGATAGACGAGCAATCTCTCTTCTCACAGGATCAAATGCAGAAAGGAGAATCGCATCAGGGGTATCATCTACAACAATCTCCACACCTGTTGCAGCCTCCAAAGCACGGATATTTCTTCCCTCACGTCCGATGATGCGGCCTTTAACCTCATCGCTGTCAATTGGGAATGTGGTAACTGCGTTTTCGATTGCGGTCTCAGTTGCTGTGCGCTGAATTGTGTTGATGACGATACGCTTAGCTTCCTTGGCAGCATTCATTCGCGCTTCGTCCATTGTGTCGTTGATATAAGCCTGAGCCTCTGTGCGAGCCTCTGCTTTCATATTCTCCACGAGCATCTTCTTTGCTTCTTCAGCAGTCATGCCAGCAACATTTTCAAGATCCTTGTTAACTTGCTGAGTCAGACGCTCATATTCCTCCATCTTAGCCTCAAGCTTGGCATTTTGAGCCTTCAACTGGCCTTTCTGAGACTCAAGGTCGCCCTGTTTCTTCTTGAGATCAGCTGCCTGCTCTCTGATCTGACCTTCGCGCGACTTGATATTGTTCTCGCGGTCTCTGAGTTCAGAATTCTTCTTGCCCACATAGCTCTCGTGCTCGCTCTTTAGCTGGAGATACTTCTCCCTTGCCTGGAGCTCTTTCTGCTTGCGGATGTTCTCAGCCTCGATTTTGGCTTTCTCAATGATTGTATCTGCCTGTCCTTTGGATACCAGGCGATTAATCACTATATAAATTGCGAGTGCGACAGCTGCGCCGCCCAATGCAACAAGTATATAAGACAAAAACATATATGTATTATTAAAATGTCAAAAAAAATGTCCACACTTTTCAAGGTGCAGACACTATATTAAAAAAAGCCGTCAGCCAAACTTTCAGAAAAAGGCTTCTGATAGGATTTGGGCTCCGCACTATCTCAAGCTTCCTGCTACAAGGCTGGCCTGCCATCCATAGTCCGAGTTAACCCGTTGAGTTTGTTACTCGTTGTTTTCAGAAGATGGGCCCGACGGCTAATCTTTTTCTATTTCGGCAAGATAGGTGGCAAGCTCTGAAGATAATGAACTCACGTCGTTATTCAAGCTTTCATACTTCTTGGCGGTATGTAACTTTGCGACCGCTTCTTGAATTGCCACAAAAACCAATTTATCCTCAAGTGGGGTGTCGGGATAACGTTCATTCAGCTTGGCAAGTGTACGATTTACATCTTCTGCTGCGATACGCATCATCTGCTCCATCTGAGGGTTAGCCGCCTTGAGTGGGTATATCTTACCGGCTATTTTCAGTTTTATGCTCTGATCCATTATCCTTCAAGCAGTTTAATGCACTTATCTATCTCCTTGATTAGAGCTGATATACGCTCTCTTGCCGCTCCTTTATCTCCTTCAGAGACAAAAGCACTCCTAAGCTTGAGCTGGTCTATCTGTATTTTTAAATCAGTAATCTGCTCTTGGTATTTTTTAGCTTCCTCCTCTTTTTGAGATAGCATTATAGCGAGTGAATCGGCTTTCTGCCTCTCAGACTCGTACAAAGCTATCAACTTTGAGATATTTAACTTCATCTCTTCAAGCATAATGAGAACTAGCCTAAAATACGCAATGCAAATATAAAGAAAAAACGGAGATTATCAAATCTCCGTAATGCCTTTATATGTCTCACACACTTGTTTATAGCTCTCTAGATTTCCAATATCATACCTCTTGCCAGGCATCTCCATTGAGTATACCGGACTTTTTGTGCAAAGCCAAGAAATAAATGAGCCAGGAGCATCAATTGCACATCCTTCAGCAATTGCCTGCGAAACCTTTGACACATCGCTTCGCGAATAAATATAGAATGGCGGACAGCACCAATTACTCTTCGGCTCCTGCGGCTTCTCCTGCATAGAGAGCACCCTATCATCCTCATCAATCTGAACGACACCACTTCTACTCAAGCGAGCAGGTTCCGGCTCATAATAGCGCATAATGCAAGATGATGCTTTCTGCTGTGCATATCTTGTAAATTTGGCAAAGCTGAAATCAAGTACATTATCTCCAGCAATCACCAAAAGATCATCGTCAATATTTAGTGCTTCTATTGCAAACTGAATATCTCTTACGGCCCCTAATCTTGTCTCATTTGTAGATGTGCCATCATCAACAACAGTAACACCCTCTGGAGCCCACTCTTCGAAGATTGGCGCAAATTTATGATTAGTGACAACAGCAAACTCAGATATCTGACAGTTCTGCTTGATATCATCAATCAGATGGTCTAGGATTGTCTTATCACCAACTTTTAGAAGTGGCTTAGGAAAGTTCTCCGTTAATGGATAAAGACGGGTAGCATACCCAGCTGCAAGAATCAAACATTTCATAATGGAACAAAGATACAAAAGAGTGGGTGACATTACTGCCACCCACTCTTAAAATATATCTCAAGAATTATTTCTGCTTGATGATAACGGTACGTGAAAGAACGTCGTTGTTGAAGAAGATAGCGTCAACACCACCGTAAGCAGCCTTCTGGAGCTGGCTCTCAGAAACGCCCTCAGCAACGAGTGCATTGTAAACAACGTTAGCACGCTTCTCTGAGAGTGACTGGTTGTACTTAGCGCTACCAGTCTTCTTGTCAGCATAACCACCTACCTCGTAAACTACGTCAGCTGAACCAGCCTTGATAGCCTCAGCGAAGAGCTTGATGCGAGCCTTATCCTTTGAAGTGAGAGTAGCCTTACCAATCTCGAAGAATACAGCTGTTGAAGCAGGAACCTGGTTGTTAACGAGCTTCTCAACTTCCTTGATAACTTCCTTCTCAACGATCTTTTCAACGATCTTAGGGTTCTTAGCTACAGCCTCATCAGCAAGAGCCTGAGCAGCCTCCTTAGAGATGTAACCAGCAGCAGCGGCAGCAGCAGCAGCGCGAGCAACCTTACCTCTCTTACCACCGATAGTCCATACACCATTGAGTGTGAGACGACCAGTTGGCTCAGCCTTACGGTAAGCATCAGCATCACCGAAGATTGAAGGAGTAACACCTACGCGAGCCTCAACACCAAGAGCAAAAGCCTTAGTGATGTTGTATGCCATACCGAGACCTGCAGTTGCACCGAAGCGAACCTTAAGGCCCTCAGCCTCCTCTACCATGTGAACATATGCATTCTGCTTCTCAGCAAACTTAGTACCTACTGAAGAAAGGTTCATAGTAGGACCAGCAAATACATATACATCAAAAGCAGCGAGATCATCAGCAAAAAGGTTGCTGATATTGAACATACCGTCGATATTGAGCTCACCGAAAAGCTTGTTCTTCTGTGAGAATACAGAACCATCCTTATAAGTAGCGTTGAACTCGTTAGCGTCGAGATTCTGGAAAGGACCAGCTACAACACCACGTACGCCCCATACTGGAGTGATGTACTTACCAACCTGGATGTTAGCATATACTGCAGGAGTATTCATACCTGAAGCGAATGGAGCAATTGCACCTGCGCCAACGCCTACAAAGACATCATTGCAATTCTTGTCCTGAGCTGAAGCTGAAAGAACACCAGCTACAACTGCGAGTGACAAAGCGATAAATCTAAGTTTCATATCTTTATAAATAATCTATTTCGTTAAACAAAGAGCGCAAAAATTACTCACCAATAACTATACCACCACCAGCGTTAGGGTAAGAGCCGTCGCCATGAGCGTGGCCGTGTCCCTGTACATAGTGACCGTGTCCGTGATAACCTGCAGGGATAGCGATCTCCTTGTAGTTAGCTGTAGTACCGTAAAGAACAACATTGAAAGTACCTACAACCTCTGACTTACCATCCTTAACAGCCATTACTGCAAATGGATAAGCTGTGATTGAAATCTGTGAGTAAGCTGTGTACCAAGAGTAAGCAGATACCTTGATCTCAAAAGCCTTCTTAGACTGAGTTACACCCTGGTGATAAGCCTCTGCGAGGGCGTTAACAACATTCTCGAAACCAGCAACAGCCTCAAGATCCTCAACTGCCTGACCTACGAGTGAATCGTAAGTAACAACACCCTTGAGCATAAACTCTGTAGGGTTCATAACCCACTTCTCAAGACCAGCATGTGAATAGTTGTGATCAGCAGTGCCAATGTAGCTAGTAATAACAGCCTTCTGGCCATTAGCAACCTGACCGCACTCAAACTCATAACCGTCAACTGGAGTACCAACTACGAGAGTAACAGCATACTCAGCCTTACCACCTGCAAGAATGTAGTTTACAGGAACTGGCATTGATGCTGTAGAACCGTTGTAAGTTGCAGTCACAGTGATATCCTGTGCCTGGATAGCTGGATCACCGGTTACTGTAACAACACCATTTGCAACAGTACCCTTTGAAGCAGTAATAGTAGCAACTGAAGTAACATCATCACCTGTCAATACATCAACAACCTTAACGTTGATTGTAGCGACAGCGTCATCTACCTCGAAAGCAGTCATAATCTGCTCTGGTTCGCAGGCCGCAAAGAGACCTACCAACGCGATAAGAGAAAAAAACTTCTTCATTTTAAAAAACATTATACATTAAACTTAATTAACTTCAAGTCAACGCGTTAGAGTACGCGTAGGGATATAGATATACAACGTACAACTAACAATGGGCAAAGTTAGAATAAAAAAAGCAATAAAAAAAATTTTTATTTAAAAATATCCGAGCTCACATAATATGGGTTAAACGCATTGTTACTCATTATATTATCCGATGCTTCGGTGCGGAACTCCTTGTAATAAATCCGCTCGTTATTGGCATTATAGGACATTCCCATATGTGGCGAGACCGAGATTCTTGGAATATATCCATGGCGTTTGTGCCTGTATGGAGGAAGTGCTATCTGGAATCTGAAGCCTACATTAAGGTCCGTGTCAAAGCGTGGATCAACTCCCTTTACGGCATAAAGCCCGACTGAAGCGTGCTTGAAATGACGTATCATCTCATATTTTACGCCATAATCACCCAAAAGGAACCTTTGTGCACGAAGGATAAACTGAGTTTTCAGCGAAGGATTATAGTAGTTGGCCGAAAAGTTCCACACAAAATTAAACTCTGTACCATAATACCACTTGAATGCATCCCAGGAATAAATTGACAGGTATGCCATCTGAGTATCCACCCAGAATCTCTCATTTGGGAAATGGTAGGCCATCTCCAAAGCAGCACCATACCTGCTGTTACTGAATGTTCCCGCAGTGAGTCTACCTATTATATTAAGGTTCCAAGGATCACGGAAACGCTGAGAAAGGCTCATCATACCGGGATGCACTTTATCTTCGAGGACACTATAGCCATCATTATATATAGGTATCTTCAACTGATAGGTAAACTTCATACCAGGCCATAACGAGACCTCAATAGCAGGACTTAACTGCCACAAGCTCTGATATACCTGATTAATTATAAGGTTCATCAAAGAGACTTGGGGATACACAGCAATATTGACTTTTCCGAAATTACTGTTTAGCTTCTTTGTCTTCCTGACCTTATCCCAGCTCTCGTCAAGCCTTTTGGTTGTATGCCAGTATTCGCTGTGCGGAAAATAAGTCATAGTAAGTTCAGGAACGTCATAATGCGTGCCGATTAGCTTGACAGCCTTTTTATCAACTGAAGAAGATTCGATGATTTTTCTCGCCTCAGCAAAACCTTCTGCAGGAAGCTTATATCTGTCATTCTCAATCGTATATACCTTATAGTTGGGAGTTTCCGCAACCCTCACATTGACAAAACCGGCCTCCATCAGCTTAACTGCAACACTATCAGCTTCTTGCTGATAGACATCCGTTTGAGCTGAAGCGCTCGATATCGCTGCACATAAAACAGCAAATGCCAATATTATTCTCTTATACATAGTCTATCTATTAATTGAGCACAACTGCTCTATAGTTTCAACGTTCATCTTCTTGTCATAGGTATCGTGTCTTACCATTCCTATGCCAGCAGCATACCAAGTATACGCGGTAGTCTCTCTATTTCTTCCAGGTCCCTTTTCTATCTTATGCTCACACACGACCACACAATCAAACTCTCCTGCAGGAGTCTTGATCTTCTCGCGACGGACCACTTCCCTATTATTAATGACTACCCTATATTTTGCCAACTTTATAGAAACAACAAATACAGCATCCGGGAGCTTGTCTCCTACTTCCATATTTGCCGGTAAGGTAGAATAAAAATTATCTGCAGAAACTATATTTTCTGAAAGATAATTGACAAAGACTGACTTTAATGAAGCAGCCAGATCTAAAGTTACATCTCCAGCCGCTGAAATCTCAGCATTTAAAGCCACAGGACCACCATACATCTCCGCTCCGGAAGGCTTAGTAAAATGCGAGCTGTATCTAATCTTCTTTGCCCCTTCTGGAGACACCAGCACCTCATCAATACTCATTGTGTGTTTCCACTTGAGTTCTCCAGAGCTGGCATATTGCCTTTCATAGTTTAGTTTTGTGCCTTGCCCATCACAAAAGTAAGCGCCTTGCGCATTGGAAAGAGCGCAGGCTGAAAACAATGCAATGACAATGACTAAATAGCGAAGCTTCATCAGCTTAGAATATCTTATAAATCAGTCTGAGCGTCAACTGTGGATAGATCAATGCATAATCCAGATATGACATCATGGTATCCATTGTCGGAACTGCGGCAGATATGTCATATGCATCTGCATCATAAGAGATTACGTTTGGAGATGTAATCTCAGGCTTGCCGTGATACCAGAAGCCGAGATCTACCTGAAAACCCACATGGCTCTTAGGGACACTTCTTCCCACTCCTATTCCAAAATATGGACGAATCCTTGCAACCGCCAGATTGGCAGCCACTACTCCTGCTCCGTTATCTTCCTGGATATCGTAGGTTTTGCCATCAAAATTAACTTTCAGGTCTGTACTCTGAGCCACATATCCTGGCACACCCGCATATTTTGCATTGATTGCATCTATTTCAGAGACGAGTGCTTTGTATTCATTCCATGTTGATTGACTAGTACTCACTGTCGCATTGACCAAATTATCTCCCATACCATAGTATGCTCCGATAGTAAAGTGGAATGATGATCTTTTTGACGGATACAACTCAAGAAGCAACTTCGCTGTACTGAAATTAACAACAGGGCTAGCTGTCAAATCCACATCAGAAAATCTTGTATCAATGATATCAGACGCATCCAGACCCAAGGAAGCAATCTGATTATTTACCGCAGCAATCTTATCATTGACAAAGGTAGGATTGATCGTAAATGTGCGATTAAGAGCCAACGAAGGAGCGTTAAAACCCGCCTTCAAGACTATATGATCTGTCACCATAGGGAGCGCAAGCTCCACACCGACTCCTGTAGTGCCAAGCTCCACACCAAAAGAAAGACTCTTAAATGCTTCCTGAGCAGAAGTTATCGCAACGCTCAAAAAGACTAGAACTGCTACTGAAATAGATTTTTTCATATACAACAAATAATTACTTCATCCTGACTTTAAACCTAAGGCCGAAGTTTATCCACTTCATATTCTGAAGTTCAAACATAGCTTCAAATCTGTTATCCCAGATTGATGCGATAAATCCCATATTGAATGTGCGCGAGTCATACTCTGCAATGAGATTTATATCATCAATTATCAAAATATCCCTAACCCAGATAGGGCGCCAATTTATACCGACACAAGGCCCATTGAGAGCATAATCCGCTCTTTGGTTATACTGGTAGGCAAGATGTCCTCCCACCTGACCCCATGGCGTATTGAAATGCTTTGAAGCTGCAACATAGTAACGGTTAAAATAGCCATTACCTGCGGTCACATTCATATCAACATAACCACCGGAAGAAGATCCTGTAGTCGGATCGCTCACTCCCACAACAACTGACGGCATCCACTTAATGCCGAACTCACCTTCCTTGAGCAGTTGGAAACGACCCGCAAAATGGCGGTCCTGATTAAACATAATCAAATCCCTATCCGTAGGATTTGGTCTGCGCTTACCATCAAAGATTGTGCAGACATATGACACATCCAGACGGCTCCAGAATGTAAGATTGAAGCCATAGGAGAATGTATCATACCCCCAGCCTGAAGTCGGAAGGGCGTTTTTATTGATATAATTGTTGGTAATCATAAAGGTCCCGTTCTCCTCCATAACTGCATTTGGCATCTGGAGCAGGCCGGGTTGACTATCAACAAACTGCGCCCGTGCTGAGAAGCACGAGAGCAGTATGATAGTAGTGAATATCAGCGAAAAACGCTTCATCTCACTAAGGTATTTTAATAGTTCTGAGCTGCGAGGCGGAAGTAGCTCTTAGGGTGAGCGCACACTGGACACATCTCAGGAGCATTAGGACCAACTACAATGTGGCCACAGTTTCCACACTCCCAGATTGCATCTCCGTCGCGAGTGAAGACAAGCTTGCCCTCAATGTTGGCAAGAAGCTTCTTATAACGCTCCTCGTGGTGCTTCTCAATCTCAGCAACCATCTCAAAAAGAGCTGCGATCTCATCAAATCCCTCAGCCTTAGCATCCTCAGCAAAGCTAGGATACATATCTGTCCACTCATAGTTCTCACCATCAGCAGCATCCTTGAGGTTGATCAATGTCTCAGGAATACCACCATCGTGAAGAAGCTTGAACCAGATCTTTGCGTGCTCCTTCTCGTTGTTGGCAGTAGCCTCAAAAAGCTCACCGATCTGAACATAACCATCCTTCTTTGCCTTAGAAGCATAGTAGCTATACTTATTACGTGCCTGGCTCTCTCCAGCAAAAGCTGCGAGAAGGTTTGCCTCAGTTTTTGTTCCTTTCAATGGTTTCATATCTGTATAAATTAATTTAGTTTGTATTCTGCAAATATAACGATTTTCAGTTTAAAACATTGAGTTTTATGCTAACTCCCTGAAGGTAAGGGGCATTAAAGCTGACTACAACTTCGCCAGAACCTTCTGACGCCTGAATATATGCAAGAAGTCTGCCTCTGTAGGCGCGATGCACATTATCAGAATAACTTGTCATATCAGTATTATTACTACCCTCAAGACCAAGAAGTTTTGCAGGTCCGTTCACGGTACAAGTAATCTCATTGTCTGCAAGCTTGACAACATTGCCGTTATCGTCAAGCACCTCTACTGTGAGGTGGGCCACCTGGCCTGCTGAAAGTTCCGCCTTATCTGCTGTCACTCTGAGAGAGTAAGGACGATAGCTTGTGCGGATTTCATACTGAGCAACTTCTGCTCCGGCTTCGTCATATGCTACGGCCTTGAGAGTTCCTGCCTCAAACGGCACATCCCAAGAAATGATACCATCCTTCATATCATAAGGCGTCTTCTCACCTACCTGCCTACCATTAAGGTAGAGTGCGGCAGAAGAAGCATTGGTATAGCATACAACATGCACACTCTGTCCCGGCTGATAATTCCAGGTATCCCAAGCGCCATTGGTATCTCTCTTGAATGGAGTAGTGCCAATATAACACATAGGAGTCTCGCTCCAAAGCGAAGCACGGAAGTATCCGGAAGGCTTAGGGTAGCTTCCAAGATCGAGCATACCGCTATAGAAACCTCTTGACGGCCAAGCATTTGACTCTCCAAGATAGTCTGTTCCCGTCCAGATGAACTGGCCGAAAATGTGCTCATTGTCTCTTACCGCAGTCCAAGCGCTATAGTCTGAACGGTTTTCCGATCCATAAATAACTCTATTTGGATAGGTCTTATGATCGCTAATATATCTTGATTCTGTATAGTTGTAGCCGACCACATCCACAGCCTCAGGATAGGCAGTCTGGTTGGACATTGCCACGCCCGCAAGAGCACCTGTCACAGGACGAGAAGCATCCACATCCCTGACTACAGCCGCAAGTCTCTTGGCAATCTCGCCTATTCGCATTGCATTTGGTGCATCCGGATTATATCCGCCATGGGCCTTCTGCGTAAAATCGGAGTTGCCTCCGTCAAGAATTGGATGCGAATACGGATCGTTTGGATAATCGACCTCATTACCGATGCTCCAGAGGAAGATCGACGGATGGTTACGGTCTCTGCGCACCATATCTCTCACGTCAGTTTCTGCCCACTCCTCAAAGAAATCAAATGTTCCGTCAAAGGCAGGAGTGCCGACATTCCAACCCTCAACCCATTTGCGCTTTGCAAATTCCCACTCATCAAAAGCCTCATCCATTACAAGCAAGCCGATGCGGTCGCAGATATCATAGAAAACAGGAGCCTGCGGATTGTGACTTGTGCGGATAGCATTGACGCCGATAGATTTTAGATTCTGCAAACGTCTGAGCCACACATCCTCCGGCACTGCAGCTCCAAGCACGCCTGCATCGTGATGCAAGCAGACGCCCTTGACCTTGATCCAGCTGCCATTGAGGGAAAAGCCTTTGTCAGCATCAAACTGCAAAGTGCGAAGGCCCACCGGGATGCTTGTCACATCAACCACTTCCTTACCCGCAACTATCTGCGCTTCAAGCGAATACAGATACGGTTCAGAGAGGCTCCAGCGCTTAGGATTCTTCAGCGTCAAAGAGAGAGTCTGCTCCTGCTTGGCAGCAGCACTTGTGCGAGCGACCACCGCACCCTTTGCATCCTTGAGAATCAGATTGACTTTATATTTGTTTGAGTCCAAACCATCAATAGCAGCATCTACTGAGATAACAGCCTTCTTGTCATCAATTGAGCTGAGCTGATAACCCACACCCCATTGCGAGAAATGAACTTTACCCGCTTCAACAACATATACATCTCGATAAATTCCTGAACCGGTATACCATCTTGAATCGGCGATGCGACTATGATCAACTCTGACAGCAAGTACATTCTCTCCTTCACGGTTAAGGTATGGAGTCAAATCGTAGGCAAATGAAATATAGCCATTGGGTCTATGACCTAGTTCATGACCATTGAGATAGACAGTACTACGATTGTATACTCCCTCAAAATAGATATATACCTGTTCTGCTGAAAATTGCGCGCCATCAAAAGTCTTGCGATACCACGCTATGCCTGCAGGAAGATAACCTGTACAGCTGGCAAGGTCAGGAGAGAGAGTCCCCTTTACAGACCAATCGTGAGGCAAGGACACGTTTTGCCACTTGCTGTCATCATAATCTGAGGCGATGGCTGCAGCGTCATCACCTAATTTGAATTTCCAGCCATCATTGAAAATTGTACTTTCTCCAAATGAAATCTGGGCATAGAGGTTTAACCCCAAGACAAGGGTTAAAAGGGTTAAAAGTATTCGCTTCATAAAAATAGTAATTAGCAGAGCCTAAGTTACTCATTTTATTGCTATCTTAGCACATCTATAAAAAAATATTATGAATAAATCTAAAACTATTTTAACCGCATTATTAGCTCTTAGTTTCAGCGCCAATGCTTTTGCACAAGAGCCTAGAACCTTGGATCTTAATATCGGCAAGCCCGGAGCTCCAATCCAACCTACCATGTATGGCATCTTCTTCGAGGACATCAATTATGCCGCAGATGGTGGTTTATATGCAGAATTGATCAAGAACCGCTCGTTTGAGTTCCCAAATGCATTTCAGGGATGGAAACCTTTTGGAAATGTTGAACTCCGCAACGATGGACCTTTTGAGCGCAATCCCCATTATGTGAGACTTGGCAATGCCGGCCACGGCCACAAACATACCGGTCTTGACAACGAAGGCTTCTTCGGCATCGGCATCAAGGAAGGCGAAGAATATCGCTTCAGTGTCTGGGCACGAGCACCATTTGGCGGAGAAGGAAGAGTCCGCGTAGAATTTGTTGATACAGATTCTATGGGCGAGAGACAGCACTACACTCAGACACGCGTCCGCATCAACTCAAGCGAATGGAAACAATATGAAGTAGTTATCAAATCTCCAGTTACAGATCCTAAGGCTATCCTACGTATCTTCCTTGAGACTCCGACTGTCAGCGTGGACCTTGAGCACATCTCACTCTTCCCTGTTGACACTTGGAAAGGTCACAAAAACGGCATGCGCAAAGATCTCGCGCAGGCGCTTGCCGACCTCAAGCCAGGCGTATTCCGTTTCCCTGGCGGATGTATTGTTGAAGGAACTGATCTTGACACAAGATACAACTGGAAAAATAGCGTTGGTCCTGTCGAGAATCGCCCTCTCAATGAAAACCGCTGGCAGTATACATTCCCTCACAGATTCTATCCAGACTACTATCAGAGCTACGGACTCGGTTTCTATGAATTCTTCTTGCTGAGCGAGGAGATCGGCAGCGAGCCGCTCCCTATCGTCAGCTGCGGCCTTGCTTGCCAGTTCCAGAACAATGATGAGCACGCCCACGTTGCAGTTGAAGACCTTGATCCTTATATTCAGGACGCACTTGATCTGATCGAATTTGCCAACGGCAGCCCAGAAACCAAATGGGGCGCACTAAGAGCAGAGATGGGTCATCCAGAACCATTTAACCTTAAATATATCGGCGTCGGCAACGAACAGTGGGGCCCTGAATACCCAGCACGACTTGAGCCGTTTATCAAAGCTATCCGCGCAAAATATCCTGAGATTCAGATCATTGGCTCATCTGGTCCAAACTCAGAAGGCGATCAGTTTGATTTCCTCTGGCCAGAAATGGCAAGACTTGAGGCTGACCTTGTGGATGAGCACTTCTATCGTCCATATGATTGGTTCCTCAGCCAGGGCGCACGTTATGACAGCTATGACCGCAAGGGACCAAAGGTATTTGCTGGCGAATATGCTTGCCATGCAAAGGGCAGAAAATACAATCATTTCTATGCTGCGCTTCTTGAGTCTGCATTTATGACAGGTCTTGAGAGAAATGCCGACATCGTGCACATGGCAACCTATGCACCACTTTTTGCTCACGTAGAAGGATGGCAGTGGAGACCAGACCTCATCTGGTATGATAATCTCAACTCTTTCCGCACAGCTAGCTGGCACGTGCAGCAGCTATATTCTCAGTATAAGGGAGAGAAAGTGATCAAAGCTACAGTTAACGGCGCTGCTTTGACAGGCGCAGAGGGCCAGGATGGTCTCTTCGCCAGCGCTGTTGTCGACGGCAACAAGGTATATGTCAAGGTAGTTAATGTCAGCGACAAAGAGCAGAGCCTTGCTCTCAACTTCAAAGGACTCAAGAGAAAACAAAGCGTGAGCGCAGTTCAAAGAGTCAAGTTCCAGTCTGAGAATCTTTATGAAGACAATGATCTCAAGAATCCTGATAACTTCGTTCCTGTAGTTGAAGCATTAAATGCAACTGACATTGTTAAGATTGAACCTTATTGCTTCTCTATCTACTGCTTCGAAATCAATTAATTGAATCTTTAATAATACAAATAATGGGTGACCCACGGGCCACCCATTATTTATTACGCATTGCTCACTACTGGGCTGGAGTAAATCCGGCCGCGTAGGCATTACAGTTAGAAAGTGTGTAGATGTATACCACTGCGGCTTCTGTGATACCTTCGAGGTGGGCTGCAGTAACTTCTGAAGTCTTTGCATCAGCACTGCTTGAAACCGGAGATACATCATTGTAAAGTTCAGTAACCTTGACACTATCACCGACTTTGGTAACAAGAGCAACAACATACTTTCTTGTTGCATCGCTTGAGCTACCAGAAATCACCTTGTGAGAAATAGTACCAGGTTTTGTGATCTTAAATGACACAAATCTGCTTGATGGAATACTATCTTCACCAAGTGCAGAAGCACCCTTGAACTTATAGCGCTTATCATCAAACTCAGAGTCGCCACCAAATGTAAACTTATCAATAGTCATAGTTTCACCCTTAGCAATGCTTGCCTTAGGGAAGCCACCATCTTTTGTAAAGTCAGCGATAAGTGCCTCGTTGATAGCAGTAGGATCGTTGATTTCTGCGCCGCCTTCCTGAGCCTTCCACTCAAGAGCTCTAAGGTTAACACCATTAGTCACTGAGTAGATATAAACGGTAGGAGGAGTAGTCAAACCAGCAAGATGAGCAGCTGTAATCTCTGTTGTCATCAGTTCTGTTGAACCAGCCTTATAGTCAGGAGTTGGAGAGCTGAAATTGTCAAGCTCAACTACTGAACCGTCCGGTTTAGCAAGAACCACCTTCACCATACGCCAAGTGCTCTCATCATCAGCCTTATAACCTCCGGTAGAACCGTGACGGATGTAGTGGCTGATTACGCCTGGCTTAGTCACCTTGAAGCTGATATATCTGCTGGTAGGGAGACCATTCTCGCCAAGTTTAGATTTACCACCAAACTGCCATCTTGGTTTTGATGGATCCATAGTGATGTTTTCACCTGCAACAAAGTTAACGTTATCAAGAGTTACAGAGTAATCTCCCTTGAGAGAGCTGCTGCCATCCCAAGATGGATTTGCCGCCTTAAACTTATTGATAAGCTGCGCAAAATCAAGCACATACTCATTTGCAATTTCAGAACCGTCGCCAGGAATTGCACCAGCATCTACGATTGGCACGTCAACTACTGTGAACTTAAATGTAGCAGGCTCAGACTCAGAGCGGATATAATCGGTTTCCGCTGGAACTGCAACCACGCTCACTTCAAATTCGCCGCTAGGCTCCTCAACTGAGAAGTTCTTGGTCTCAATTGCATAGGCAGTCTCTGTCACATTGTACTCCTTACCATCGACTGTAACGCGATAGCTTGCAGCATTTGCAACAGCCGGCCAAGTCACATTGATAACCTCCTCTGCTCTCTCCTTGACCTCTTTCTTGTCAACGGTGAGTACAGGAGTATCAAGAACAGTCTTTACAACCTCAACATCATCTGTCCACTGGAGGAATGAGATGACGATTGGATCTGCAGCATAGAGGTAAATCATGTGCTCACCCTCGATATCAGCAAATGTAATCTTCTGATATTCAAGGCCTGCTGGTACAGAAGCAACAGTCTTACCGTCAAGGCTCACGCCAATAGCTGAGAGTGGAGAGCCTGTAGCAGAAGCAAGTGTTGACACAACGATAGAACCTGGCTTATCTACAAGAATACCGATAGCACCATCAGTAGGGACACCGTCGCCACCAATTGTAGCCTTGGTTGTAAACTCAAAGCCGGAAGTTGTGAAGTTGATTGGAGTCGCATCGCTAGCAACATAGAATCTGATACCATCGCGAACCATGTGCTTGTCAGCCATGCCACGGAAGACCTTAGTATCAAAGAGGTTCCAAGTCTTGATTGCCTCAGTTACACCGAGAGTAAGATCCTCTGGGATTTCAACATAGGCCTCAAACCATCTTGGGTCACCAACCTTCTTCTCAAGTACCTGAGGATTGGTAACATTGAGCTTACCACGATAGCTATCCACGCAAGGGTCCGCATCAAGGATTACACCGCCACCAGTAGTGAGGGTTGCCTCTGTAACAAACTGATTGCCGTTGGCATCAGTTGAAAGGAATGCATCGCCATAGTTATAGAACCAGTTATTTGACATAGTAGGGATAACTGTAGCGGCATAACGACCGGTGAAGCATGCCTTAGGGCCTACCATATTGAGGATAAGGTTATCCTTTACGATAAAGTTGGCAGCATCGAGAGTTCCTCTGACATTGAAGATACCCTGATTGTTGCTATTATCGGCAGCACATACATTGTTAAGAGTATTGCTCTGGAAAGTAAACTTACCCACAGTACCCTTTGCGTCAATACGGAAGAATGTGCGCATGCCCTCGCTGAATGTGCTGTTC